>JAYTSC010000031.1:0-3512 GCA_043745885.1 Bacteroidota bacterium
CTGAAACTTTCCTCGGCTTTACGCAACCAAACTCTGGGATCATAAAATTTTTTGTTTGGTTTTTCTGCTCCCTCCGGATTACCCAACTGTGCTTGAAGATACCCCTCATTCTTTTTATAAAACTGCTGAATACCATCCCAAAAAGCCCATTGTAAGTCAGTATCAATATTCATTTTAATAGCACCATAACTGATCGCCTCTCTAATTTGATTTTGCGGTGATCCGCTTCCACCATGAAAAACAAAATAAACAGGTTTGGGCCCCGTTTTTAATTCCTTTTCTATAAAGTCCTGGCTATTCTTTAAAATTACGGGTCTTAGTTCAACATTTCCCGGACTGTACACACCATGTACATTTCCAAAAGCTGCTGCAACAGTGAAGAGATTACCCACTTTACTTAATTCGGTATAAGAGTAGGCAACATGCTGTGGTTGGGTGTATAATTTATCGTTCTCAATACCACTGTTATCAACACCGTCTTCTTCACCGCCGGTTACACCTAATTCAATTTCAATACTCATCCCCAATGGAGCCATTCTTTTGTAAAATTCTACAGAAGTATGAATATTTTCTTCTAAAGGTTCTTCAGAAAGATCGAGCATGTGTGAACTAAAAAGTGGTTGATCTTTTTCTTTGAAGAATTGTTCACCGGCATCTATTAATCCACTAATCCATGGCAACCATTTTTTGGCAGCATGGTCTGTATGCAGAACAACAGGAACTCCATAGTGTTTGGCCACATTGTGAATATGTAGAGCGCCGGAAATAGCGCCCGAAATATTTCCCTGAAGGTTATCATTGGGCATACCTTTTCCTGCAATAAACTGGGCACCACCATTCGAAAACTGGATAATGACAGGAGAGTTAACCTTTGCAGCAGTTTCTAAAACAGCATTGATGGTATTAGTACCAATTGTATTTACTGCCGGTAGGGCAAATTGGTTGTCTTTTGCATCATTGTATAATGCTTCTAATTCTTTGCCGAATAATACCCCGGCTCTGTACTTTTTCATGGGTTAACGATTTGGTTTGCATGAACCGTTTTTCGGTGCATTTGGCGTGTGCAAGATACTTTACTTACTGCAAACACTTGTTAGCTTTTATTCCCAATTCTTTCACAGGATTTTAAAATATAACATTTTTTTATCGATACTTATACCAAGAGCCTGTATTGAAAATTAAGACGGTTTCATCTTCTTTAAGATAATCTTTTTCGATTAATTTTTTTAATCCAACAAAGCAGGCTGCTCCTTCGGGGGACAGTAGAATCCCTTCTATTTGAGCTACATCTTTTATACCAACTTCCATTTCATTTTCAGTGCAACTAATCCCTATACCCTTACTTTCTTTTACGATTTGTTGAATGATGTCTTTTGCAAACGGAAAGGGTACACTCAAACCAAGTGCTATGGAAGGGAATGGATAAAATGGTTCAGGAAATGAACCATTTTCAAATTGTTGTATCATGGGATTACAATTTTCGGGTTGTACAATAATCATTCTAGGTAATTTTTCTGAAATCAGGCCCATTGTTTGCATTTCTTTAAATGCTTTCCACATGCCTAATAGCCCTGTACCACCACCTGTTGGATAAATAATTACATCGGGTAGTTTCCAGTTAAGTTGTTCCGCAATTTCATACCCAATGGTTTTTTTTCCTTCCAGCCGATAAGGCTCTTTCATTGTGGATATATCAATGGCATGCGTTTGTTTTTTTAGTTCAATAACTTTTCTTCCACAGGCATCTATTAATCCATCTACCAGAATTAATTCTGCTCCATAAATCCTGCATTCTTCTTTCAGTGTTTCGGCACTATGTTTGGGCATTACAACCGTTGCTTTCATATCAGCTTTTGCTGCGTAAGCACTTAAAGCACCACCTGCATTTCCGGCAGTTGGAATAATGCAATGTTCTATTCCCAACTCTTTTAATTTTGATACGGCTACTGAAAGTCCTCTGGCCTTAAATGAACCTGTGGGATTTACTGCTTCATCTTTAAGTAGTATACATCTGATACCAAGTTTGTTTTGGATTTTTGTTAATTGTTGAATGGGCGTCCAACCTTCCCCTAAACTAACAATATTGGAAGAATCAATAACCGGTAACATATTTTTATACCTCCAGATTGATTGAATGTCTGTATCGATGTCTAATCTGGAAAATGCAGAAAGATAATAATTGCTATACAAGGGTTGATTACAACAGGTAGCAAATGATTGTAATATGGATGAATCGTATTCTTTTAGGCAAGATGGGCAATAAAAATATGCTAAGCGGGAAGAGGGTAATACTTCTGTTTTCACAACGCAAAAGTAGGTAGAGTATATAATAAATACTATCAAATAAAGTTATAATCCATAATATTTAGTTATATAGCTTTTTTGCAATCTTAATGAATATTTTATTCAATTCACTGTTTTCCCCTTTGCGTTGTATAAAATAAAAATTCCTTTCTATATGCAAACCTTCAAAATGTATTTCTATTAATTCTCCATAAGTAAGTTCTTTGGTAACAGATCGATGGGGGAGGAAACCTAAACTGACAGACTCAATTAAAAAATTTTTCAATGCTTCTGTTCCACCAAGTCTTACTTTGATATCCAGTTCGTTGATTTTAATTTTTAACTTTTCCAGTGAATATTTTAATGCAGCCAATGTGCCACTGCCTCTTTCCCTGATAGCCAATGGCATTTGTTTGATTTCACGAAGGGCATAATTTTTTCTTTTAGCAATTGGGCTTTTTTTGCTACAAACCGCTATTACTTCATCAGTTAAAAATGGGAGATAATCTACATGACTTAATTTAGCCCTTCCCTCAATAATACCCATATTTATGTCTCCGTTTAACAATGCTTCTAATACCAGTTCTGAATTTCGATTTAATAAACTAATCTGTGTTTGTGGGTAATGCTGATTGAAAGTACTTAATACCTTGGGTAAAATATACAAGGCAACTGTAGTACTTGCCCCCAGTTGTAAGTTTCCCTTTGCCTGAAGAATATCTTTGATAGTAGATATTTCAAATTCCGTAGTCTCCTGAATTTGTTTTACCTCAAGTAATTTTTCAAATAATAATTTGCCCGCAGGAGTAAGCTCGATTTGAATTCCCTTTCTGTCGAATAATTTTGTGTGGTAATATTCTTCCAGAGTTTTGATATGCTTACTGATGGCCGGCTGAGAAATGTACAACACCTGACTAGCTTTCGAGAAGCTTTTTTGTTGTGCCACAGTCAAGAAAACCTCATGTCTGGTAGATATCATATTTTCAGGTCTGATTGCCTTAATTAAAGGAATGATTTGGAAACAACTACTTTGCTAAACTATGTATCACATCAAACTTGGTTACAATATGGTATTCTCCTTTTTCATCTTTAGCTAACACTGCACCACACTCTTTGGTAATCAGGTTACTTAATCTTTCAACCGGTGTATCAAATGCGACCAAAGGATAGGCAGGTTCCAGTACACTTTCTACAGTTGCATTCCTAATTTCAGGATTACTGAATACTTT
>JAYTSC010000032.1:0-2181 GCA_043745885.1 Bacteroidota bacterium
TCCCCCGCCACTGTTGCCAATATGGTTTGTGGTTTTGATGTATTGGGTTTTGCAGTGAATGATCCTTATGATGAAATGCGCATTCGATTCAAAGAAGGACCCGGAATAACCATTATTAATGAAGACGACTATCATTTACCCACTCAACCTGAATTAAATGTAGCCGGCGCTGCATTAATTGCTATGCTGGAAGAAATTAAAGAACCGATTGGCTTCCAACTACATATTTGTAAACATATTAAACCCGGAAGTGGGGTAGGCTCTAGTGCAGCAAGTGCAGCAGGTGCCGTGGTAGCAGCCAATCGTTTGTTGAACAATCGATTTAGCAAAATCGACCTGGTTCGTTTTGCCATGAATGGTGAGAAAGTTGCCTCGGGTGTAAAGCATGCCGACAATATTGCCCCCTGTATTTATGGGGGTGTTACCCTAATTCGTTCCATCTTTCCTTTGGATATTGTTGCTTTAACTGCTCCCCCTTTATTTGTTACCATTGTTCATCCTCAAATAGAAGTTCGAACTTCTGATGCAAGAAGTATTTTAAAACAACAGGTTTTATTGAAAGATGCGATTCGTCAATGGGGCAATATTGCCGGCTTAGTTGCCGGACTATTACAAAATGATTATGAATTAATTGGGCGGTCTTTGGAAGATGTTTTAATAGAACCCGTTAGAAGTATTCTCATTCCCGGATTTGATCAGGTTAAACAATTAAGTAAACAGGCGGGTGCCTTAGGTGGAGGAATCTCTGGTTCAGGACCTTCTATTTTTATGCTGAGTAAAGATGAAACTACTGCCAAAGCTGTGGAGCAACAAATGCATACTGTGTATGAAACATTATCATTAGAACATCATACTTATGTTACAACGATTAATCAGGAGGGTGTAAAATTTGTTAATCCGTAAACCAACCGCAGAGAAGAAGAGAAACATGAGGTAGCGCAGAGTACTTTTTTTACTCAGCGCCTCCCCCTCCCCGTCTCCGCGTTAAAAAAATATTATTTTTCTGCATGAATTATTTTAGTCTCAATAAAACCGCACCCAATGTAAGTTTCCGCCAAGCCACCATCCAAGGCCAGGCACCTGATAAGGGATTATACTTTCCCGAAACCATACCGCTTGTGGATCCTGCAGTCATCAAGAATATTTATAACTATGGCAAGGAAGAATTAGCCTTCACCATTATGCAACCTTATGTTGGCGATGAGATTGATAAAACTACACTACAAAAAATCGTCTCAGAAACCATCAACTTTCCCTTTCCATTGGTTGCAGTCAATGAAAATATTTTTTCATTAGAATTGTTTCACGGACCTACACTTGCTTTTAAAGATGTGGGTGCCCGATTTATGAGTCGCTGTTTGGGTTATTTCTCAAAAAATAATTCAAATAAAATAACCGTATTAGTAGCTACTTCCGGCGACACCGGTGGGGCTGTAGCCAATGGTTTTTTAGGAGTTGATGGAGTAGAAGTGGTTATTTTATACCCCTCCGGAAAAGTTAGTCCGGTACAAGAGCTGCAGTTAACCACCTGCGGTCAGAATATTACAGCTTTAGAAGTTAACGGAAGTTTTGATGATTGCCAGGCCATGGTTAAAGATGCTTTTATGGATGGGGATCTGAATAAAAAAATGCAACTCACCTCAGCCAATTCCATTAATGTAGCCAGGTGGTTGCCGCAACAATTGTATTATTTCTTTGCCTACCAACAATGGAAAGAAAAAGAACCGCCGGTTATTTCTGTACCCAGTGGTAATTTTGGAAATATATGTGCCGGGTTGTTGGCAAATACGAGCGGCTTACCTGTTCAGCATTTTATTGCCGCCTGTAATGAAAATGATGCAGTGCCGCAATATTTAAGCACCGGTCAATATCAATCCAAAAAGGCGATACCCACTATTTCTAATGCAATGGATGTTGGCAGTCCAAGTAATTTTATCCGTATACTGGAATTGTTTCAGCATAATTATAAAAGTGTATCCGCCAAAATTTCCGGATATACCGTAAGCGATGACTTAACCAAAAAAACCATTGCAGACATTTTTCAAAAATACAACTATACATTAGATCCCCATGGCGCTGTGGCCTATTATGCATTAGCGCAATACTTAGAACATGAACCAAATGCGAAAGGGATATTTTTAGAAACGGCACACCCCGTAAAATTTCCGGATACAGTAGAAG
>JAYTSC010000033.1:0-2561 GCA_043745885.1 Bacteroidota bacterium
TTGGAATGAAATCCTGAGTCAAAAATTACACTATCCTGCCCAATTAATTCTTCTCTGGAATACTTGGAAGTCCGACAAGTTTCATCATTTACGAAGTTGATAATCCCATCGGCATCCGAAATAATCACTCCTGATGTTTCATCCAGGGCTAATTTATAGCTTTCTAATTCGGTGGTGATAGTTTCTAAGGCTTTTTCGGAGAGTCTTTCTACTTCACTTTTTAGCTCAATATTTTTGTTTCTTAGTTCTAATTGCGTGATAACGTGTTTCGCAAGTGTGGTAAGTGCCATTCGCTGTGTGGCATCCAATTGTCGAGGAACTTCGTCAACTGCACACAAAGCACCAATATTAAAGCCATCGGGTGTTGTTAAGGGAGCACCCGCATAGAAGCGAATGAAAGGACTGCCCGTAACGAGCGGATTATCATGGAAGGTATGATTCAAATGAGCATCGGGAACTTCAAAAATCTCTTGCTCCATAATAGTGTATTGGCAAAAGGAAATATCCCGAGGCATCTCGGTATCTTCTATGCCAATTCTGGATTTAAACCATTGTCGGTTATCATCAACCAATGATATAAAAGCAGTTGGGACATTACAAATTTGAGCCACCAATTTAGTAATATCATCATACTCTTCCTCCGAAAAAGTATCTAAAATATGGTAATTCATTAAAGCATTGAGTCTATCCTGTTCATTTGGCGGAATAGGAACATTTGGTCTGGACATAATTTATGTTAGTTTTACTCATCAACACCATATTTGCTAAGTTTGTAAATGTATTTAACTTTCTCTAAAAATCAAATGACTTTTTTTTAATTTCCTTCGTTAGATTATATAAAACAACACTTCTGAAATCCTTACTATCAACCATCCATTTGCCATTTACTTTATCAACTTAAGATTTACTTTTATAGACTTTGGGAGATACTAAGTAATGACTTTTAAATCGGCGGCTAAACATTCTGCTGTCTTTGAAATCTAAAAGATGACTGACTTCATAAATATTCAGTGGCTCTATTTCCAGAAGCCAAGCGGCACGTTCGATGTGGATAGCACAGTGATATTCTGCCGTTGATTTGCCAAATAATTGTCTAAATAATTTAGAAATTCTTTGCTGTGGGTAGTTAAAATCATTGGATAATTGAGCAAGATTTGGTTTTAAATCAATGGGCAAATGAGAAATATACTGTTCGATAGCTAACATATTTTGAAAATCCCACAATGAGCATTTTTCGTTTGAAATATCCATGTATAATGAAAGATATTCAATTAAAATATCCAATATTTCGGCTCTTTTCTGAAAGAAATTGATTGAATTGGTATGTAAGTTCGCCGTGTTGGCTAATGGAGTGGCTTCTTTTGAAAAGAAAAAAAGTGGCACATTTGATTTACCAAACATCATCAGCTTTTCCTTCTGCAAAAGCGTTGTAGTTGCCATTTGTTCTAATAGTTTTTCTTTGTGAACTACTGTTAGTTGAAAATCGACTTGCGTGTTGGGAGGAATCAGAACTTCTATTCCGACGTTTGAAGCCCAAAGGAAAGACCCTAATCCCGACCCAGACTGTCCATTAAGCAGTATCTCATCAACAGGAATTTCAATATTTACTCTAATGTTGAGAGAATTACTGGACTTAAAATAAAGGAGATAAAAGTGGCTCGATGATATTTCGGGAGGATAGGAAAGTAAAATTCTTGATTTTGTCTGGAGTTTTCCTTCCCAAAAAATAACCTGTTGGGAGCAAAATACAGAATAAACTCCATCAATTTCATTCGTAAAATCATCAACTGAAGCATCTAAAATTAGGTGGTTTTTGTTGATAAACTCGTCTTTTTTTAAATCAGCAGCTGTCAGGATTTTTTTCTTGTATGCACTCAATGGCGGTGGTGCGTTTTCCATAATTGATAATTTTTGATGTATTTAACAAAGAGATAACATCTAATGAGCGTTAATTCGAAATCATAACTTGTTCATTGGTTCTTGCCATCCATTGCACTAAAAAAACCACAGACTGCTCAACAACTCACTTAAAAAGCAAATGAACATTCTGTGGTGAAAACATAGTAGTAAGGAAATAATATATTCTTTCACAAATTAATAAGTTTAAATGGTCTTTACCTTCAATTAGGAGTTCAGCTATTACAAAGCTGAACATCCTATATTGAAGATCTATAAAAGCCTATTTTCAAAAATCATGTTGAAAATAGGAATCCCTGGCGGGGGAAACTTTCATAGTAAGCAACTATGGTTGTTTCTTTTTCTGATGTAAAGGTTATCGAAAAGCGTAACTAAATAACTATCATTTTTTAAATTTGGTACATTTTTGGTATGAATTGGGTGATAAATAGCCATTTTTATCAAAACAATTTTATTAAACATAATCAACACTTTCTTTAAAGTGTGATATTCATTCAAATCCGACAAGTATAATTTTCACTTTTAACTGTTACACTATTGTAAAGATTCTGAAATTGAATCCATAAAACTAATTGAGTTCTTTAAACGGCATACCGTTGGAAATAAACCTAATATGATTGGCTTAAAAACATAATATATTTTAT
>JAYTSC010000034.1:0-13364 GCA_043745885.1 Bacteroidota bacterium
TTGGCAATATTGCTTACCAGTTAAAGCGGAGTTTTACTTGGGATCCTAAAAAAGAGCAATTCAAAAATGATGCAGAAGCAAATGCTTTATTGGGAAGACAAATGTTAAATGAATGGAAGATAAAGATATAATAGGCAATGGTTCATTCGAACGTTCTATAAAAGGCTGCCTGAAAATGGCAGCCTTTTATATGGAGAAAAAATCTCACTCCTTATATCAGACCTAAAAAAAGTAATGGATCTTTATTAATCATTATTTCGCAATAAATTTCTTACGAATTTCATCATACAATAAAAGAAATTCATTCGACTTACCGTTATTTTCAAACACCTTTTCCCATGTATTAAGGGGCTCCCAAATAAACGTTCCTTTACCCCTTCCATCAATTATTTGAAAAGCAATATCGTTAACCTCTTTTTTAAGTTCTGAATATTCAACTAGGATCAGGTCTTTTTTATATCTCTTTGCCAAATCATTCATGTTATATTGAAGATCGGCAAGTGTTCCATGCCATTTGGGGTAATAGGATAAACCAATCACATCAAATGGTAATCCCCTTGCCAGGGCATTATCTAAAAAAAATCTTGATTCGTCATTTTGTCCACCTAATGCAATATGCAACATGATTATCGTTGATGGCTCAATCGCTCTTATGCCATTGATCCCTGCATAAATGAGCAATGACAAATTATCAAAATTACCTACCCGTCCATCAGGCCAAATCATTCCATGATTAATTTCATTACCCACCTGAACCATATCAGGACTGGTTCCCTGATCTTTTAAAGCGAGCATCACAGCTTTTGTATAATCATACACGGAATTACAAAGCTGGTCAAAAGGTTGCCCCATCCATGCGGCGGGCTTAAACTGCTTTCCGGGATCGGCCCAGGTATCGCTATAATGAAAATCAAGTAATAGCTTCATTCCCAAATCCTTGATACGTTTAGCCATCTGTTTGGTATGTTCCAAATCGCAAAATCCTTTTTTTGGAGAATAGCCACTATCCGTAGCCGGATCATTAAAAATTCTTAGTCGTATATAATTAAATCCATGTTCTTTCAAAATTAGTATGGCATCTTTCTCTACTCCCTTATCACTAAATTTTATACCGCTACTTTCTAACTGTGGTAAAAAAGAAATATCTGCACCTAATATTTTTGTAACTGGCCCTCCTACTCCTTTGCTTATGGGATAAAGATGTTTTGCGGTTACAACAGATTGTGGTCTGCCGGAATGTATCGAATGAAGATCAGTAGATCCTGTTTGCAAACTATCCGCTTTTGCATCAAAATGAATGATACCTGCTCTATTTCCCGATTGAAGAATTACCTGGCTTTTACCGTTAAAAAGTTGCCTCTGCCATTTACCGCCAAATATTTTATCAGCTTCATGACTACTGGGGTCTCCATTTCCAACTCCAATAATTTTTGCATCCCCTTTCAAAGAAAAATGAATTAAGTTATTTGCATCAGGAACTTCTCTTCCCTGACTATCTATGGCACTGATATTTATTACCGTTGCATCTGTACCATTTGCGAGCAGGGTAGTTTTATAAGGTGTCACAACAATCTCTACTGCTGCACCCGTAGTCTCGATTTTTGCAGTGATTTTTTTCCCTTTTTTAAAAGCGATTGCTTCCAAAGTACCCGGTTTAAAAGGCACTGACCATTGTAGGTGACTATTGCGAGGCATTTCTTTTTTACCCAAGCTACTACCATTTAAAAAAAGTTCCACATTGTCTGCATTAGAATTTACCCATACATCAATTGGCTGCCCTTCATTCCCTTTCCAATTCCAATGGGGTGAGATATGTAGAACCTCTTTATCGGTCCACCAGGATTGGTAGTAGTAATAAATATTTTTAGGAAACCCGCACATGTCCATAATGCCAAAATGCGAATTGATATTGGGCCATTGATAAGGAGTGGGTTCGCCTCTGTAATCAAATCCTGTCCACACAAAACCACCGGCCCAATAATCGTTAGGTGCTGCCAGTTTCCACCATTCTTCTGCAGTACTAGCCCACCAGGGTGCAGTGATGTCCTGATCGGGAACATAGGCATGAATACTGTCTTTAAAATAAATTCCCCTTGTGGTTACTGTGCTTCCCATTTCAGTACCAAGGATTGGTTGAAGCGGATGATCTTTATGATAATCAGCAACAGCGTTCTGCCGGTAATTAAACCCACGAACCGGTATAACTTCATTAATGCCTTTGAAAATATTGGGTAAATCAGCTGCATAGGTACTTACGCGAGTAGGATCTAATAGTTGTTGTTTGGCCAATAAAGTTTGGGCTATTAATCTGCCGGTAGGGGTCGTTTGCACCCATCCCTCTTCATTACCAATTGACCACATAAATACGGAGGCCCTACTTCGGTCACGTTTTAACAACCATTCAAAATCTGATAAGTATTGTGGACTGCTATTGAGAAATCGGTTTTCATCTAATACCAGCATACCTAAACTATCACAAGCATCTAATAATTCCGGTGTAGGAGGATTATGACTTGTTCGATAAGCGTTAGATCCCATCTCTTTTAATAAATGAATTCTGTAATACTGGAGATAATCTGGTAAAGCACTTCCAACACCTGCATGGTCTTGGTGGTTATTTGTGCCTTTTACTTTAATGGGAACACCATTCAAAAATAAACCTTTGTTAGAGATTGAGATAGTACGTATCCCAAATTTTATGGTTTTACTATCAATCGTTGTACCTCCAGATTTTACAACTATTATTGCTCTGTATAAATAAGGATTTTCTAAAGACCAGAGAATAGCATTGGGCACACTGATTTGCAGTTTAATTGTTTTTGTTTCATTCGTATTTAGTGTAATGGCGTGTTCAGATGATTGTGTAATGATTTTTCCATTTCTATCAGCAATAATTGTAGTTATGGAAGAAGATGCTGTATTAAATGCTTCATTCTGAACAGTCGTTTCAATACTGACTAAGGCATTCTTATTCGTAACTTTCGAGTAAACAAATACTCCATCGGTACTAATATGCACATTATTATATTGATTAAGCCATACATGACGATAGATACCGGCACCTTCATAAAACCAACCTTCATACTGACTGGCATCAACCCTGACTGACACAACATTATCTCGGTCATACTGTAGATAATTGGCAATATCAAATGATACACCTCTATAACCACTTTTGTTATTGCCTACATAAAATCCATTAATCCAGATGAGGGCATCTCGGAAAATTCCATCGAACTGTAACTCAAAATGCTGACCTGAATCAGCCTTTGAAACCGTAAAATGTTTTCGGTACCACCCAATACTTGTTTCAGGAAATAGCCCCCCTACCGGTTTATATCCGTGAGACATTACATCAAGATTTGGTGAATTAACAAAGGGAAGTTCTACGGCCCAATCGTGAGGTAATTGTAAGTTCCTCCATGCACTGTCTTTATATTTTGGATCAATGGCTGTTCCTTGTGTGCCCCCTGATTTTACAAAAACATTTGCAATGCGGAAATTGAAATCTTTTTCAGGATTAGAAGCATTTCCCAAAGAGAATTTCCAATTATCGTCTAAATTGATACTTTTTCGCTGAGACGCATTTACAGGCATCTGTGCATAAGAATAAACATCCATTATTATAAAAAGAAACGAAAAAAAATAAAAAAGGAAATTATTTTTCATTTAGAAATGAATTTAATTTAATAAAAAAAAAATTAATTGACTCACTGATTTCTTTTATCAGTTAGGAAAAATAAAGATCGATCATTTATAGATGCGAAGTAAAGGTGAGGTTATTAATTTCCAGAACAAAGTCTTTACCTTGAAAATTGCTGACCGTAATCTTAACATCGATCCCTCATTTGATTTAATGGCATTTTGAGGGAAATTTTTAAAAAACCTATACTTTAAGCTAGAAATCTATCCATTTTGCAGTTTAATAATTGATTTTACTGAGTATTAAATTCGAAAGTTGAGAAAAATTACGAATTGATTAAAATTATAGTTTACCTTAACCTAAGTTTTTTGATTGCTCACTTATCATTTTAATCTCATGACATCCAGAAAAAAATTTTTACACCAATCCTCTCTTCTTCTTGGCGGTGGATTATTAGCAAGTACATTACCCAATAGTGCTTTTGCCATTTTTAAAAACAGTATCTCCCCCAGCGATCAACTCAACATTGGAGCCATCGGCATTAATGGAATGGGATGGTCTAATGTGAATGCGGCATTAAAAGTTCCCGGTGTAAATCTCGTGGCAGTATGTGATATTGATAAATCAGTTATCGACAAACGACTGGGAGAGCTTGCTAAAAAAAATATAGACACTTCGAAAATAAAAGTATACGGAGATTATCGTAAACTATTAGAACAAAAAGACATTGATGCAGTCATCATCGGTACTCCCGATCATTGGCATGCTTTAATTATGATTCATGCTTGTGAAGCAGGGAAAGATGTATATGTAGAAAAACCCGTAGGCAACTCCATTATAGAATGCAGAACCATGGTTGCTGCCCAACAGCGATATAATAAAGTAGTGCAAGCGGGTCAATGGCAAAGAAGTCAGCAACATTTTAAAGATGCGGTAGATTTTGTTCAAAGTGGTCAGTTGGGAAATATTCGAACCGTAAAAGTTTGGTGTTACCAGGGATGGATGCGACCGCAACCAGTTGTAGCCAATAGTGCCCCTCCACCCGGGGTTGATTACAAACAATGGTTAGGCCCCGCCACCACATTGCCATTTAATTCCAGCCGTTTTCATTTTCATTTTAGATGGTTTTGGGATTATGCAGGCGGCTTAATGACTGATTGGGGCGTTCATTTATTAGATTATGGATTATTAGGCATGAAAGCTGGTGTACCTAAAACAATTGATGGAATGGGTGGAAAGTTTGCCTATCCGGAATTAGCAGAAGAAACACCTGATACCCTAACCACTATGTACGAATTTGATAATTTTAATCTGATTTGGGATTCAGCGATGGGTATCGATAATGGCTCTTATGGAAGAGACCATGGAATCGCTTATATAGGCAATAATGGTACACTCATCGTTGACAGAAATGGTTGGGAAGTAATCGAAGAAAGACAAAGCAAGAATAAAGTTAGTAAGCCCCTGGTAAAACCATCGGATAATGGATTGAATAAGCACTGGGAAAATTTTGTAAGTGTAGTAAAATCACGTAAGATAGAAGATTTACATTGTTCTATTCAAGATGGTGCTCATGTGGCCACGATTGCCCAAATGGGTAATATTTCATTTCGTGCCGGACAAAAATTACATTGGGATAAAGCAAAAGAAAGATTTACTGATGAAGCTATCAATAAAAAATACTTGATGAAGGAATACCACAATGGCTATGTTCTTCCAAAAGTATAATCAAAGCATCGAAAAAATATTTTTGAAATTTCAAATTTTCTTAAATGAAAAAAATAAATATTATTAGTTTTTGTTTTGCTTCTATATTCTCCGGTAACATGTATGGACAACAAACAGGTGATCCGAAAGCAACTGAATATTATACCCCTGTTCCCAAAATTGTTACTCCCGGAATAGCCAATGCAGCAGCGCCCTCCGATGCAGTGATTCTTTTTGATGGGAAAGATATTTCTGAGTGGGTAGACGCAAAGGATGCCAGTCCTGCCAAATGGTTGGTACACGACAATATAGTTACCGTAAATAAAAGTGTAGGTGATATTCAAACAAAAAAATCATTTACTGATTTTCAATTACATATTGAATACCAAATACCTGAAAACATTACAGGTACTGGTCAGGCAAGAGGGAATAGTGGTATTTTTTTAGCTGCTCTTCCTTTTGGTGCCGGTGGTTATGAATTGCAGGTATTAGATAATTACATTAACACAACTTATGTAAATGGTCAGGCCGGTAGTATGTATAAACAAAGCCCACCATTGGTAAACGCTTGTCGAAAACCAGGCGAATGGCAGGTTTATGAAGTTATCTGGACAGCCCCCAGATTTAATGAAGATGGCAGTCTAAAATCCCCGGCAAGGGTAACTGCCATTCACAATGGGGTATTGGTACAAAATAACACTGAATTAAAAGGTGATACTCCCTATGTTGGTCAACCCATGTACAAGAAGCATGGCCCTGCTCCTATTAAACTTCAGTCGCATGGCGATAAAAGTGAACCCATTAGTTACCGTAATATTTGGGTGAGGGAACTCTAATTTGATATGTGATAATTCAGGTAATCGTTTAAAAAGTAGTTGCATAACTAATTCACTTTCACTTCCAGTATTCTTTGTGGTAACCATACCAACATTTGTCCGGGCCCGCGATTATTCCATATATAATAAGGAACAGCCGAAATCTTTTTCTTTTCGGTTGCAACCTGTGTTCCGTCTTCCGATACTTTTAATACAGTAGCTTCTGTTTGAATAGCAACCACTTTTTCTGTTAAAATAGTTTGCGGAACTTCCTGAAAAGTTGCATTCTTAGGTAGAACTATGTTCATAGACCGCCCATCATTATCAACACCTTCTACACAGTAAATAATGGGGCCTCTTTGAATGGCCACTCTTTCTACATTGGCTTTAACTTCTGCTCTACTAATGACTCTTTTAATTTCCATTGGAAAATTGACAGTAATTTTATCACCAGATTGCCACACTCTATTAATTACCAAATATCCGTTTTCAACTGTATACTTAATTGGCTTCCCATTTAAATTCACTGCAAGTTTGCTTTCACTTACTTGTTCAAAAGAATACAAACCACCCGGTACAGCTTCACCGGTAAACCAACCAGGAATACGTACACGCAAACCGAAATTAATTTTCTCCTTGGGAGATATATTCATTTCCAATTGACCATCCCATGGATAATTTGTTTTCATAGACATGGGTACCATCATATTATTTACCGGAACAACCGTATTACTTCCAACAAAAAGATTCACCCAAATGCTATTTTGGCTGTAACCATAAATATAATTTCCCAAAGATTCAATTAATCGTGCAATATTCGCTGGGCAACAGGCAGTACCAAACCAATCTCTCCTTGTTTGTTTACCGCTAGATGACAATACATTGCCATAGAAAAATTTATCGCCTGCTAAAGAAATTCCATCTAAAGCGCCATTGTACAAACTTTTCTCTAATACATCTACATACTTGCTCTCACCAGTTAGCATCCCCATACGTTGATTCCACAAAACCATACCTACCGATGCACAGGTTTCGCAATAAGCATTTTCATTAGGCAAATCATAATCAATAGAAAATCCTTCGTTCCCGCCCGAAGATCCAATACCTCCTGTGATATACATGTTTCTATAAACAACATCCTCCCAAACATTTTTCATGGCAGCCATATATCCTTGATCACCGGTTAAAGCAGCTACATCTGCTGCGCCTGTATACATATACATAGCACGAACTGCATGACCGGTAATTTCTTTTTGCTCTTTTAAAGGTTTAATGTCCTGTGCATAGGCAGTGTCTTTCCAGTCGGTCCAAGTATACCCTTTTGCCTTTTGATGTCCTCTCTCGCTTAATAACCAATCTGCCAATTGTAAATATTTTTCTTCATTCGTAGTTTTATACAATTTTACCAATGCCAGTTCTAATTCTTGGTGACCTGTTACCCAATCTCTTTTGCCGGGTCCAAATAAACTATTAAAATGGTTAGCAAAACGAATAGCTACATCCAATAATTTTCTTTTGCCTGTAGCATCATAATAGGCAACGGCAGCTTCAATTAAATGACCTCCATTATAATCTTCATGCATACTCATATCCGTCCATCTTTTTTCCGGAAACTGCAGGCTATAATAAGTATTTATATATCCATCTGTTAATTGTGATGCTGCTATTAAATCAATCCACTCATCTGCTTTTTTCTCCATAGCAACATCTGGATGATTTTTAATAGAATAAGCCATCGCTTCTAATGCTTTAAAAACATCAGAATCATCATAAAAGATTCCCTGAAATTTTCCTTTTCGTTTACCGGCTGCAATCTCGAAGTTTTTAATCCTTGGTGTTTTTACTTCGGTCTGGTCAATACATACCGGAATAGTAACCAATGAAACTTTTTCAAGCTTTGGTTTCCAGAAGTCATCCGTTATCTGAACCTTTGAAAAATTAATGTTTTGGTATTGCTGTAATTTGTTTTGCGCAAAAAGGTTATTAAAAGTTAAAAACAATAAAACCCAAATCATTTTGTTTCTTGAGTAGGTAACCATTGAATAATATTTTAAATAATGAACCCTAAGTTAGGTGATTAAAGTAATCCATTATTCTTTTAATTTCTTTAATCTTCTCATTTTCAAACTTATCGTTAGGCGTGGCTATATTTACACCATTTAAATAATTAAGTAGTATAAGCGGATACCCTTTATATCACCCTTTCAGGGTTTCTACAACTTTTTCTATTGTTCTATAATAATAACATCCCTTCGGGATTTTAAAGTCCAATTTCCACAAATTAAAAGCCCGAAGGGCTTACATTATTATAATGAAACATAAAACAGCATTATTCAAACCCTGAAAGGGTGACATAAAAGTTTTGTTAATTATTTTGGCTTGATTTACCTGATACTAACCATTTATATAAAAATAAAAGCTGAATACTCCAAAATATGTAACTTTCCCCATACAATTTCAAATAATCATTAAAACATGCTACACTATGAAAAAAAATATTAAAGGATTAACCTTGTTTTTTGTCTTGTCTCTTATGAATAGCCTAATTTTTGCACAGGCAAGCCCGGCAGCCACTGCCACCGGTACAATTGGTGCTGCAAATCTTACTATTAAATATAGTAGCCCTTCTGTAAAAGGCAGGGTAATTTGGGATGGATTGGTTCCTTACGACAAAGTATGGCGTGCAGGTGCCAACACAGCTACTTCAATTGAAACAGATAAGGACCTTAAAGTAGAAGGTAAAGCTTTACCTGCCGGCAAGTACAGTATTTATGCAATCCCTGGTGAAAAAGAGTGGACTATCATCTTCAATTCTCAAACCGGACAGTGGGGTGTAAAGAGTGCAACAGAAAGCTCACTAGATCCTAGCAAAGATGTTTTACGTGTTACTGTAAAATCTAAAAAGTCAGCGACAATGAATGAGCGCTTGGTTTATACCATCAACGACAAAGGCTTTGTTCTAAGTTGGGAAAACTTAGACATTCCGGTAGCGATAAAATAGTTTTAACCTAAAACACTAATTTATTTAGGCGCAAGGATTTATTTCTTTGCGCCTTTTTTTCTTTATCTATTCACATAAATTTTTTTGTTGTATTTTTCATTAAAATAAGAATATGGAATCGTTAGGGTTAGGTTCAAGAGTAGATCATCCACATTTTGGAAAAGGGGTAGTAGTAGAAACCGGATCTGAATTTTATACAATCTGGTTCAAAACATTAAATACCACCAAAAGTATTGCCAAAGATTATTCAGAATTAATCATTTTAGAAAGCACAAAAGATGTTTCCAATAATCAAGGAATTAACCTAGCAGACATGGAACAAGCACTAGACAATATTCTCAACCAACGATTACACGAGTTCCAATTAGTACCCATGGCTACTAAATGGAATAATGGCAATTTGGTAATGCAACCCAAAGACGATAGTCTGCAAACGAAGGAAATTCCCATTGAAGTATTTTTTCATAAAATAGTGATGGTGCGCGACAGATTAAGATTGATTGAACAAAAAATAAATTCTCATAAAATTTTAACTGACGCAGAAAAAGTGGAGATGCAACAATACATAACCGCCAGCTATGGTTCATTAACCACTTTTAATGTGTTATTTAAAGAAACTGTTCATCAATTTAAAGGAAGTGGAAAAGAGTAGTTTATTTCAATTTTTGCCACAATAGACACAGTTTTTTTCTGTGAAATCTGTGGCAATTTTTTAAGAAATAGTGATAATATTTACTTAATTACCAAATATTCACCCGCAAACTATCTTCTCGAAACATTTTGTCTCCTTTCTTAACTCCAAATGCTTCATAAAAAGCAGGAATATTTACCACCGGTCCATTTACCCTTTCTTTGGCAGGCGCATGCACATCTGTTTTTAACTGGTTAGCCAAGGATTCTTTTCTTGCCTCGTATAACCATCCAAAAGCATAGCCCATAAAATAACGCTGCATTGGAGTATATCCATTTATTTTTTCACCTTTTTTGTATTGTTCCGTTTTTTTAAATGCATCAATACCTAATAAAAGTCCTCCTAAATTGGCAATATTTTCGCCTTGGGTTGCTTCCCCATTAACATGTAAAGTATCAACAGGCATAAATTCATTGAACTGATTAATAATTTTTAAAGCACGTTCCCCAAACTGTTTGGCATCTGCATCCTGCCACCAGTTTTTTAGGTTCCCTGCAGCATCATATTGCCTTCCTTGGTCATCAAAACCATGGGTTATTTCATGTCCAATGGTGGATGCTCCGGCATATCCGTAAACAAATGCATCATCCAGATCTTCATCTTTTATTCTGGGAACGGCAAAAATACCTGCCCGCAAAACAATTTCATTATTGCTGGGATTATAATAAGCATTATAAGTTTGAGGGGTCATACCCCATTCATTTCTATCTACCGGCTTCCCCAGTTTAGAAATATTAAAATTTACCCACCACTCATTTGCTCTTAGCTTATTTAAAACAAAAGGACCTTTGTTTATTTTCAAAGTACTAAAATCTTTCCATTTTTCTGGGTACCCCACCTTCTTTGTAATTTGTGTGAGTTTAGAGATCGATTTTTGTTTCGTGTTATCAGTCATCCATCCTAATTTAGCAACCCATTCTTTATAAGCATCTCGAATGGCTTCTACCATATTACTGTAGCGGGTTTTGGCTCTTTCGTTAAAATATTCCTTCACAAATAATTGACCCAATGCTTCCCCAATAGTATTTCCTTCAGCATCTAACACTCTTTTCCAACGAGGCTTGGGTTCTTTGGTTCCACGAACTGCCTGACTATAATTAAAATTGTTCAAAAATGTTTGATTATCTAAATAACCTGAATTACTTCTTATTAAATGAAATCGTAAATAATTTTTCCAGTCGGCCAAATCTGTAGATTTTATTTCTGTATTTAAGGCTACAAAAAACTCAGGCTGTCCCACAATTACTGAATCTATTTTTACAATTCCGATTTGTTGCAAAAAGGCCTCCCAGCCAATTGAGGGAGCCAATTTACTCAGCCCGGCAATACTCATCTTATTATAATTTTTATATGGGTCTCGAAGATCAGCCATTTTACGTGAGGCTTTTGCCAACTTGGTTTCGAGTAGGTAAACTTTTTCTGCATTATTCATCGATAATAAACTATCATTGGAAAGTTTTCGAAAAGTCTGGAAAAGATAATGATGATACGCTTTTTGGACTGCCAAGGTTTTTTCATCGGTATTAAAATAGTAGTCTCGATTAGGCATACCCAATCCACCTTGCCATAATTGATAGGCATACACTTCACTATTTTTATCATCCTGACCTACTCCTTCAGTAAAAGCAATACTAATCCCTTTTTTATGAAGAAACGCTATCACCGCTACTAACTGCGTGGCATTAGCAATTTGATCGATAGAAGAAAGAATTTCTTGTAATGGTTTCCAGCCTTGCTTTTCAGCTTCTAGAGAATCCATTCCACTTTGCCAGAAATCTCCAATTTTCTGGGATATAGACCCATCGCCTACCCCCTCTTTTATTGCTTTTCATTAATCGTTCGTAAACGTAGATAAATATCTTCCTGCACAAGATTTCCAATACCCCAACCACTTTCAGCTGCCGGAATTGGATTGGTTTTTATCCATCCCCCATTGGCAAACTGGAAAAAATCATTGGCCGGGTTTACCGAAGTGTCTACATTATTTAACAGAAAGTCGTGTCCGCCGTTTTCAGTTTTGGTTTTACAGGCTGTAATACAAACTAATAAAGAAGCCAATAAAAGAGGATACGATCTCATAAAATCGTGATTAGTAATGACAAGTTAGTAAATCTGAAGATTTGGTACAGTATTTATAATAATTATTTACTTTTAAAAGAGGAAATACTATTTTTTATTAAAATCTTGTAGTGTTTTCCCCATGGAATGAAAAAAACTTTACCTTTCCAAAAAATTAGAAAAAAATGAAAAAAATATTATTTGGTTTGACCATGATTTTTAGTGTTACTGCAATTTCCGGATTTTCACAAGTAGCTGCAACAACTGCTCCGGCTGCACAACCTACCAGCAAGGCTGATATTAGTTTTACAAGTCCTGTACATGATTTTGGTAGTATTCCGCAAAATGTTCCTGCTACCTACGCATTTACATTTAAGAATACAGGCACCGACCCCTTGGTATTAACTGCTGTACAACCTTCTTGTGGTTGTACTACACCTGAATGGCCCAAAGAGCCTATTAAACCAGGCGCTACTGCAACTATTAAAGCAACTTATAATGCAGCCAATCCGGGCGAATTTACGAAAACCATTACAGTGGTTTCGAACGCTGCTAATCCGAATACAATTATCACTATAAAAGGAAATGTTAAACCGGCTGCTGCTCCAGCTACAACACCAGCACCAGCACCAGCAGCACCAGTAAAAGCGGCTGCTCCTAAGAAAAACTAATCCTGTTTTAGGTTGGTTAGCTTATTTAAACCGCAAATTCGAATTTCAAGTATAATTGAAGGTCGGGTTTGCGGTTTTTTCGGTTTGGTGCTTAGAGAAGAAGGGAATTTTGAAGCACTAAACTGATTGAAAGCAACGAATTTTGGTAGGAATCACAAAGATTCATGTAACCATTGAACTAGGTTTTTAGCCAAAAGTGTTATGCCTTTGCTCTTCTTTTCGGTCGTCTAATTGTTGTCTGCATTGCGGTTAATCAGGCAACGATCCTACAGTGAAATATTTATACAGACCAAATAGGATCGCTTATTAAAAAAGTACCTGTTTTGTAAATCCTATTGTAGCAAACGAATTGCAAGTTTTGTTTTTTAATTGTTACAGTAAAGTGGATGTCAGCTTTTAATGGTTTGAAATTTTTTAATACTGTCTAGTCTTAGTATAGGTATACTTTAGGTGTAAACCTACACAACAACATGAGTTTTCCATTTTTTACGCCACTCCAACCCAATTCTCTAACAGTTGAAACTTTGTGTCCGATAAGATGAGGTTTTAAATGCCTTGTAACGCATTCGTCAAGCAAGATTTTCAGGTAAAATATTTGACGACGATTCAATTAAGCGTTGTGACATCTCAAGAAGTTTTATTACTTGTTCACATTGTACCGAGCCAAAATCGTCTAGAAAATAATCAATAGATTCACCTGATTCAAGATAATCAAAGAGATTTTTAATAGGAACACGTGTACCATTGAAAGCAGGGGTGCCCCTAAAATTTCTGGGTC
>JAYTSC010000035.1:0-3728 GCA_043745885.1 Bacteroidota bacterium
GCACAACAAGCAATTGATTGTAATTGACATCTTTTCCTGCTTTCTGAATCTTCCGCCGATTCATCTAAATTATCAATTGAAATATGTATAAATTTTGCACTTTTTTTTTGAATAGTAAGCGCACAAAGGAAAGGGCACGGTTTTAGACTAGGAATGTCGGATATAAAGACCTTACTATTGGATTGCAAATGAGATTAATTTGAGGTAAACAATTTTTATAACAGAAAATGAGTTGACTAAAATTACTGTTTCGATTGCGTTTAAACTTCCCGGCAATTTAGAGAACGGATTCATTAAACAAGAATAATTTAACTATAAACTTTACATGATTGGGAAAAAAGATCAACCCAATAAGGATGATTCGCCAATGCATTGATTAGTGGAATTTAGTAAAAATTACGCTTGAAAGAATAAATCAAAAATAAGACTAAATAGCTTGCATTAATCGCTATTTATGACTGTAATCATAAATCAATAAACAGCACTAAATTAACTTTGATTATCTGTAAATATTAAACCAACCCCTAACTATATGAAAAGAGAAATTTCCATTTTAGCGCTTGTTTTTGCCTGCCTTCAATTTTCAGCTTGCAACAACAATTCAACAGACCAAGGTTCCCCATCATCCGCTCCCGCATCTAATCAGGAAGCAAAAGGTCAATCTGGTGTACAAGACGACGTTTCTGCAAAAAATGTTGTTCAAATTGCAAGCGGCAGTAAAGACCATACTACTTTGGTTACAGCCGTAGTTGCTGCAAAACTGGTGGATGTATTAAGCAATACCGGTCCATTTACCGTTTTTGCTCCTACAAATGCAGCATTTGCAAAATTGCCAGCTGGTACTGTAGAAGGCTTATTAAAGGCTGATAAAATAGATGCGCTTACCGACATACTGCAGTACCATGTTTTTGTAGGTGTTTTAAAACCGGAAGCCTTCGTTGATGGACAAACTTTTAACCAGGTGAATGGAGATAATATTACCATTACTAAAAAAGATGGAAAAACGATGGTGAATGGCACAGCTACTATTGTTGCGTCAATTCCTGCTTCTAATGGTATTATTCATGTAATTGATGGCGTTTTATTACCCCCGGCCAAAAAATAAATAGTCTCTTTCAATAAAAAAGTATGAAGCTATGTTTCATACTTTTTTATGGTGATGATTATTCGTTCAATAATTATTTACATGGAAACGTAATGATTTTCATTTAGTCTCCAGTATTTCTGCCTGTAAAATTGCAGATATTTTCAAGGCACGTTGTTTAGCAAGTAAAGCTGTTTCGCCACTAAACAGCTCATCTACTGTTGTTAAAAAAAGCATGTTCCATTGATGAAAATGTTTATGTTGTAAATTCATTGCCTTCTGTAGGTGTTTATGAAGATCCATGGGGTTGCCCTGATAGCTACCAGTAAAAAATAATGCATTTTCCCAAAAATCAGCCATTAGCGGCAAGTGTTTTTCCCAGTTTATTTTAGCAATTTCAGTAAATAAAGGACCTATCAAAGAATCTTCCTTCACTTTTTCGTAAAATCTTTTCACCAACAACTCAATATCTTCTCTTGTAGCAATATCTTTTTTCATAAACCTGTTTTTTCAGTTAAGAGATGGTCAATTTCAAGAAATTGATCAGCAGTAAGATTTTGTTCTAGTAAGGGGAATAGTTGCCTCTCCTCCTTTCTGATATGGCTGGTTAATAGCTCTCCTAAGCTATTCATTTTTTCCGGTTTGTTTTTTGATTCTGGTAGTGCAGAAAACATCGCTGTTAATATTCTATGCTCATCTATCAGTTCAACAATCAGGTATTCCAATGTCCCATTAATCTTTCTTGCTAAATCGAATATTTTTTCTTCTAATTCAAAATGATGTTTCAATTCCGAGGAATAAAAACGAAGGGCATATTTAATTTTTTCTTCAATAGTATCCGGAAGTCCTTTATACAACGGCGCATCATTTTTTAGTAGCTGAGCCAGAATCAGTGCCTGGTGATGTTCACGCGAGAATGGTGCTAATGAGTCATGTCTTTTCATTTTAAAGATCTTTATGTTTAAACTTTTTAATAGAAAGCCAAAGGGGAAGCAGTATCCAAATGATCATAATAATAAAAGAAATAGCCATTCCCAGTTGGGTTCCAAAAAAATCATTAAATACGGCACCGGTATAACCCATTAATGCAGACACGTCCATTTTTAATAAGATTAAGATCCTTCCTAGATCAATGGGGTTTAACATACTTACTGCAACCATTATTTTTTCGACAGGATAATCGGAGAATTGAAATAGTAAAAAAAGTACTAACCCATCAAATAAAATAGAAAAATAAAGCCAAAGAAGGATAGCAAAACCAATGCCTTTTGCTTTGTCTCTGGTTTTTACAGCAGCTAAAAAAGCTACTGAAACAAAAATAACAGAAAGTAAAACACCTATTAGTATCATGATTAAACCGGTACTATCTGCTTGATAAATCAGTATGGGAATTCCGGCACCTACTAAAAAAGCCAATACCATAGAACTTGCCAATCCAGTAAACAAACTCTTCCAGATGGTTTTTCGTTGCAAAGGCTGGCTAACCAGAAGCTCAATGAATTCTGCACTGTTGTAAACATATATGGTAGAAAATAGTAAGCTTACTAAAGGAATAATAATCAAAATGATATTTAAAAGTCCCAGCAGCCCCTTTGCCGGATTATCTTCGAGACTAAAAATACTGAATGAAAGGATCAATAGAAATAAAGTATAAGCCAACATAATTTTATTTCGTAAAATATCAATGACCACATATTTAATTACTTTATTCATTTGTTGATTGTTTTTGCATGATGCGTGCAATGGCTTTGGCTAATTTTTCCTGGCCTGTATCTTCCCGAAGTTGTGCAATGGTTTTATGAAAACACAAGCAACCATCCTGCATATAAATGACTTGTGTTACCAGATCGTCTAGTTCACTGAGAATGTGAGATGTGATCAGGATCAATTTTCCATTCTTTTTTTCCTCAATGATTTTATCCTTTAAAATTTCTGATGATACCGGATCCAAGCCTGCCGTTGGTTCATCTAATATGAGTACTTCGGGATTAAATAGAAAGGAAAGTGCTGCACTTACTTTTTGCCTGGTTCCACCCGATAAAGTACGCATACGTTTTTGCATCAATGGTTGCAGTTCAAACCGGTTTATTAATTCTTCATCTAATTCCTTTTTTTGCTTGTCCTTTCTAATGTCTTTCATCATAGAAAAAACTTGTCCAATCTTCATATTCTCAGGATAGCGACCTGTTTGTGGCATATAGCCAATTCGTGAACGGTATTGCCAATCATTTTTGATATTACTTCCATTAAAAGTGATAAATCCGCTGTCGCAAACCACCATACCCAATACGGTTTTAATAAAAGTGGTTTTACCGCTACCATTTGGTCCAATCAATGCAATACATTCTCCTTTATTACAAGTAACAGAAAAATCCTTCAGGGCATATATCCCCCCAAATTGTTTAGATACATTATTCGCAATTATCATAACCGTAAGGGTTTCATTAAAGGGAAAGCGTCTTTAAAATTTTCAGGTGTTAAAGAGGGTAAAACTTTTTCGGTTTTATCAAGAAGGGTAGTAATAAAGCTCCTGAATAACATCATTGCAGGAGGATTTTTTTCAACTATTATTGAATACATACTTACCGGCCGGAAAGGGATGTCTCCTTTTTGGTCTTTGTTTATATCATAACCATCGTATTTA
>JAYTSC010000036.1:0-11658 GCA_043745885.1 Bacteroidota bacterium
TTTATAGAACAATTTACCTTCGCTTACATGCGCACGGTGGCGTACATGTGTTTCACCGGTGGTGCTGTCTTTACTTAATGTTACTTCCTGTGCTACGTAGTGTGTTCTTCTCTTAGCGCTACGTTGCTGGGAATGTCTGCGTTTAGGATTCGGCATATCTCGAAATTTATAGTATCAAAAAAAAATTATTCTATGTTTTTAAATTTGTCTAACCCTTTCCAAACTGTATTGCTGTCTTTCTGAACCTCTTCTTCCATTTTTCTCAACTTTTCCAGTACCTCAGTATTACATTTTGGTCCGCCCATTTCTTCTTTGCTACACATTTTTTGGAATGGGATGCTAAGATTGATAAATTCAAAAATCCAATCTGCTAAATGTAAATGACTTTCCCCTCGTGCGATATAATAAACATCCGGATCTTCTTCCTGTTCATTCATCACTTCCGGATCATCCACTATTTTTACAATGATGTTGAATTCATCCCAAAGCTGCATGGGTAAAGTGTTTCCACATCGGTCGCAAGCAGCATTCACTTTACCGTCAACATCAAATTTTAATAATAGAAAGCCATTGTTTTTATCAAGACTAAGTTTAATATTAGTGTTGCATTGTTGAAAATCCTGCTCACCGTAGGGTCCAAAGAACTTATCCTCAATAAAATACTCGTAAACATGAATTCCCGGTTGTAAACCCACAAAAGCTATCTCAAATTCCCGGCGCTGATTCATAACGGTTTTAAAAGGCTCGCAAAGGTAGTCTAAATGGGCGAAAACGCCAAAGGAAAATTGAATACAAGCCTAATATTGGCCGTGTTTGAATGATCAATCATTTTATGGCATATTTGTATATATGAACCAAGAAAGCGTCATTAGAGGGTATTTATGGGTGAAATTAGGGATATTATTCTCTATCGCGCTGATAATCAGTATATTCTCAATGTTCTCTTGGGCAGTGGAGCAATACTATTCTCTTGGAATCTATCCCGGATTATCTTCCACTCTTCGTATGCTGACTAGAAGAATCCCCTTTAGTTTGGGTGATATTCTTTATTCTATATTAATTATCATCCTGCTCTTACAGTCAATTAAAGGAGTAATCATACTGTATAAAAAACAGTATTCTCGGGATTCGTTTGTCCTTTTTTTGTTTCGATTGATAAAAAATATTTTATGGGTGTACATTATTTTCCAGCTTTTTTGGGGGCTTAATTACCACCGATTGGGTATTGCCAGTCAATTAAAAATTGATAAAAATGAATATACAAAGGAAGAATTGGTACAAATAACGCATCAGCTGATTGAAAAATTAAATGAATGCAGGCGGCAAATAAAAGATACCCTATTGCCTTCGCCTGCTTTGGATAATATTTATAGGGAGGCTTATAAATCATACCAGCAGGTTTCTGTTTCCTATGAATTTTTAAACTATCGCAACCGTTCTGTTAAGGAAAGTCTCTTTAGTAGAGTTGGCGATTATATGGGTTTTACAGGTTATTACAATCCTTTTACTGGAGAGGCGCAATTGCGTACAGATATTCCCAGAGTGTTGGTTCCTTTTATTACTTGTCATGAAATGGCACATCAGTTAGGTTATGCAAGTGAGAGTGAAGCAAATTTTGTAGGATACCTTGCTGCATCAGCTTCATCAGATGTATACTTCCGCTATTCTGTTTATTTGGATTTGTTTTCATATGCACAGGGAGAAGAGATATTGTTATTTGGCAAAGAGAAAGATTTCAAAAAATTCGAATCTGTTTTTAAAGAAAACAGAGATTGTTTAGATACGTTAGTGAAAAAAGACAGGAAAGAAATCCGCGATTTTTTTAATCAACGAAAGAATCGAATTTCACCGGCAGTTTCCAGTTTGTATGACCAGTATCTAAAAATGAACAAGCAATTAAAGGGAGTAGATAGCTATAATGAAGTAGTAGGGTGGTTGATTGGGTATCAGAAAAAATTCGGAAAAATTTAAATAGTTAATAGTTTGTGGTTTGTGGTTTGTGGTTTGTGGTTTGTGGTCTGTGGTCTGTAGTCTGTAGTCTGTGGTTTGTGGTTTGTGGTTTGTAGTTGGGAATTAGGGAATTGGTTAAAATTGATATCTACTCCAAACTAACTAAAAACTACAGACCATAGACCACAGACTCTCAAAAGCTATTCTTCCACATCATACTTTCCACCGGCATGTTGGGTTGTCCGCTGTATTTGGCATTTTTCTTTTGGTTGTATTTTACCAAAATTTCACCTTCTACAGGGAAATAAATTAATTGGCCAATGGGCATTCCTTTATAAATACGAACGGGTTGTTTGCAGGAGATTTCTAGTGTCCAGTTACCACAAAAACCCACATCACCTTTTCCGGCTGTGGCATGAATATCAATACCTAAACGGCCGGTAGAAGATTTTCCTTCCAGAAATGGAACATGTGCATGTGTTTCGGTATATTCTTCTGTAACACCCAGGTAAAATGAATGGGGTTGCAAAACAAAACCCTCATCAGGTATTTCAAAATAGTCTATTTTATTGTGTTTTTTGGCATCCAATTCGGCATCTATGTAGGTGGCCAACCATTTGCCAAGGTGTACATCATAACTATTACTACCCAAATCTTCGCGGGTAAAAGGTTCTATTTTTATGGTGTCTTTGGCCATTTCTTCTAAAATGCGCGAATCAGTTAGAATCATACTTTCAACTATTTTTAGGTTCGGATGCTAATAAATGCTTACTTCTGCAAACTAAATTCTAAATTTCCACAGTGCCGCTGTTTTATCAACAAGATATTAACCAAACAACAAAACTGGGTGTTTGGAAGATCGAAGAGTCGGAAGATTTTTTTCTGCATTCGGTACCTTTACTACGTAGTATTACCCATTCGCATAAACGTTTACAGCACCTAGCAGGTCGTTTTATGTTACCTTTTTTATTTCCGGATTTTCCGCATAAGGAAATTGAAATTGCGGATACCAGAAAACCTTTTCTGCCTGATGAGCAATACCATTTTTCTATATCTCATTGTGGCAATTATGCAGCAGCCATTGTAAGTAGTACTGATAGGGTGGGTGTAGACATTGAATTGATTACACCAAGAGTGGAAAAAATAAAACATAAATTTTTACATACTAAAGAACTTTCTTTTGTCAACCGTCATTCAGTAGATCAGCATATTCCTCTTTTAACTTTGCTATGGAGCACCAAAGAAGCTATGTTTAAATGGTGGGGTAATGGGGATGTGGATTTTAGTGAAGTGCTTCTCACAGAAGAATTTGAATTTGGAGAAAGAGGAATCATTCCCGCATTTTTTAAAAAAGATAATTTGAATATTCCTTTACAAATCAATTTTCAATTGCGAGATGGGATTAGTTTGGCTTGGGTGAAGGGGGGGTAAAAGTTAAAAGTTAAAAGTTAAAAGTTAAAAGTTAAAAGTTAAAAGTTAGAAGTTAAAAGTTAAAAGTTAAAAGTTAAAAGTTAGAAGTTAGAAGTTAAAAGTTAGAAGTTAAAAGTTAAGAGTTAATAGTAAAAAGTTGATAATGTAGAAGAGTTGGTTCATATTTTTTAAATGGGTATTAGGATTTGGGAACCTGCTTTAAATTTTTCTGTAACATTTCTTTCAATTGGCGCTTAACAAGCTGCCCCATGGTTTTTGCTTTTAGAAAGGAGGGTTGTTGGTTATAATAGCTGTACAATTCTTTTTTTAGTTGCTCCAGTTTTTCGGGAGGAGAAATGGTATCACTACTCATAATATCCAACAGTTCCATCACTCTAAATCTTTCAGCTACCAGGCGATGTGTCATCATAGTACGTTCTTCTGCCTGGTATTGCGCAATAGAATTATTATCAAGATGTTTGATCACAATATCTACAAAGGCTTTATTTTCTTTAAAAAACTGTGGTAAGTACAGATTCTTTTTTCCTTCATAGGATTGTTGGTCAAAATCAATTCCGCGAATTCGGTATTGGAAATCTTCAATATCAGGTGTAATGTTTACAACAAAATTGTAAGCCCGCATATCGCCCAATAAATTGGCAAAGCAACGTTCATTAAATTTTACAAACTCTTTGGCCAATCGTATCAGGTTGGTATTGGGATCTGTGAGGTAATCATTAATAAAAATATCTCCGGGAATTCCGGGTATATGTTCTTCAATTAATGTTTTTTTATCGGTTAAATAGGTAAGTCGATTTGGGGAGAGCAGGTGTTCTAACTCCAATCCATACACCCTACTTGCATCGGCTTGTTTAATATAATAGTGATCGTAGTTATCATTCAATTTATTTACAATACGTATTCGGAAAGGCTGACTATTTCCGAAGTAACAAAAATCAATTCTGGCAACATCTAAGTGGTTAATAAAACTCATATTGCCTTCTGTTTTCAGAATGGCATAGACTCGTACGAGATTTTCTCGTAAAAATTCGAGTTGGTGCATATCATAGGATACTTTTTCCCAGGCGGTTTCTTTGCCAAACTTATCTTTTAATGGAACAGAATATGTATATCGTTGTAAATCCTGGTAACCTGCTGGCAGGTTTACTTCTCTTCCATATTTAACCAGGTATTTTCGTAATGATTCATTTACCGGGAAAATGGGTTTCTTTCTGGAAGGTTTGTCAGATTGTTCTGTTGTATGATTATTTTCGAAAGTATTATTCATCTTCTCCTTCTTCTAATAATCTAATTTCACTAATTTCCAATCCACCAATTCCTTTTACATCTCCTAAAAAGCCCATTGAATTTTTTAACATGATTTCTAGTTGCTTATCTCTTTCCGACCAATCTTTGGTTATCCTTATTTTTTCTTTTGACAATTGTTTCTGCATATTTATATAAGTGCTTACAATTGCTTCCCATTTTTGTCTAAACTCATTACTGGTCATATACTTGTAAAGCGTTTCTTTTTTGTCGCTTACATTATCCAATATTTTAGTTGCTTCATAATGTTTAATCAGGTTATCTCTTAAAATGGCAGCAATTAATTTCACGTCTACAAAGGAGCAAATCCAAATACCATCTTTTCTGCCAAAACGGTCTATATTTTTGGGCAAGGTTTGCGTTACTAAAACTGCTATATCTGCATTTCCTTTCTGCGTATCTTCTTTTAATTTTTCAATCCATTTGTCACTCCAATTTTTGGCTCTTTTTGTTTCCCATACAATGGTTCCGCATTCTTTTTTTAATTCATTAAACACCTGCTGAATAATATCGCCACCTTCTTCTCCTTTTTTAACTTCTCTGATTTCATCCTGTTGAAATTCTGATTTTAATAATTCTTCTAACGCCAGTTCCAATACCTCACCCTGTAATTGCATACTTCCCTGTTCTGATTTACGGCGCATTTCCTCTACTAATTTTTTTTGATCGTCTATTTGCTTTTCAAGCTCTTTGGTTCTAAACTGGTATTCCTGTTCTTTTAAACTTGATTTTTCTGCTTCTTCTTTTTGTAATTGTTCTTTTATTTTTTCACGACCCTCCAACAACTTACGTTGAACAGTAATGTCTAACTCTTCTTCTTTTATTTTTATAATTTGTTCTTTCTGTAAGAATTCAAGTTCTTTGTTTCTCGCTACCTTTAATTTCTCCTCATTTTCAGTAGCATTCTTTTGTAGCATGATCAGTTTATTTTCATATTCAATAGACACTGATTTTTGGATTGATTCCTGTAATTCTTCCTGAACTTTCTTTTTTGTGATTTGAATTAAGTTGATGGTTTCATCCTCTTTTGTTTGTAATTGTTGCAAAAAATAATTTTCTTTTAGTTTAAATTCATCGTCTTTTTTCTTTTGCCAATCCTGCATCTGTCCCCGAAGTTCTTTTTGTATTTCATCGCGCATAGAATCGCCTGGTTCGAACTGGTGACTGCAATTGGGACATGTTATAATAAAATCTGCCATTTCCTATTTTTTTACAAAGTAAGATTAAGATGTCAAATGAAAAAACCCAGTCATTTAAACTGGGTTTGTGCGGAAGAGGAGATTCGAACTCCCACGCCCGGTAAAAGGCGCTACCACCTCAAAGTAGTGCGTCTACCAATTTCGCCACCTCCGCATTTATTTTATGGAATTGCTAAACTCTTTCCCAATTCCTGATTTTAAATATTTTTCTCTTAGCCTCGCTTGATTCCTTGTTTCCCATTCTTCAGAATATATCAGTACAAAAGGCCTGTAGGCTTTAGTAGTTATATTCTCTCCTTTATTATGTTCTGCTAATCTCCTTATAACTTTGTTTGTAAGACCTACATAAATATACTTGCGAACGCTACTTTTTATGGCATAAACATAAAACATATTTCAAAGTTATCCTTTACCACCTCAAAGTAGTGCGTCTAGCAATCCTGCCTGCCGGCAGGCAGGTTCGCCACCTCCGCTTTGGGCTGCAAATGTAATGGAATCGAGCTATTTATTTAAATATTCTTAGTTGAATTGAAGGAAAAATTGCCACAGAAGTCACAGATTTTTTCTAAGGAAATCTGTCATTTTAAAACGAAAAACTACATTCTCTCCGGAACTTTGATACCTAAAACATTCATCCCGGTTTTGATTACTTGTGCAGTTAATTGCGCCAACTGTAAACGAAGAATTTTCTTTTCTTCACTTTCTGCATTCATAATGGAATGTTCTGTATAAAAAGAATTAAAAAGTTTCGCTAAATTAAAAACGTAAATAGCTACTTTAGAAGGGTCGTGTTCATCAGCAGCATCCTGAAGTATTGTTGGGAACATTTCTAAATGGATAGAAAGCTCTTTTTCTAATGGGAATAATGTTTTCGATTCGTTTTTTACTCCAGACTCCAGACTCCCAACTTCAGACTTCCTCAATATGCTTTTAATTCTTGCATGGGTATATTGAATAAATGGCCCGGTAAAGCCATGAAAATCAATACTCTCTTCCGGGTTAAATACCATTTTCTTTTTTGGGTCCACTCGCAATAAGAAAAATTTTAATGCACCCAAGCCAATGGTGTTATACAATTCTGCTAGTTCTTCTTGGGTAAAGTCTTTTACTTTTCCCAGTTCCTCCGTTTTTAAGCGTGCAATATTCACCATTTCGTCAATTAAGTCATCTGCATCTACCACGGTTCCTTCCCGACTTTTCATTTTTCCTGTGGGTAGTTCTACCATGCCATAACTTAAGTGATAGATTCCATCAGCAGAAGGCAAACCTAATTTTTGACAGATGAGTTTTAATACTTTAAAATGATAATTCTGTTCATCGCCTACCACATAAATACTTTGCGCGGTATTGAATTCTTTTTGTTTTTGTTCTGCCAAGCCAATGTCCTGTGTCATATATACGGATGTGCCGTCTTTTCTTCTCACAATTTTTTCATCCAGTCCATCACTCGTCAAATCTATCCACACACTACCATCTTCTTTTTGTACAAATACGTTTTTAGCCAAGCCTGTTTCAACAAGGTCTTTCCCTAATAAATAAGTATTGCTTTCATAATAGGTTTTATCAAAGTCGCTACCAATTCTTTTATAAGTAGTATCAAAACCGGCATACACCCAGCTATTCATCTTCTTCCATAATTCGATTACTTCAGGTTTACCTGCCTCCCAATCAAGTAACATTTGTTGGGTTGCTTTTATTATTGGCACAGTTTTTTCTGCCTCCTGATCAAGTATGCCATTGGCTTTTAGCGCTTCAACCTGTCTTTTAAATTCAGTATTAAATCTTACATAATAGCCTCCAACAAAATGGTCGCCTTTGGATTGTGTACTTTCAGGAGTAGCTCCTTTTGCAAACAATTGCCAGGCTATCATGCTTTTGCAAATATGAATACCCCTGTCGTTTACAATACAGGTTTTGACCACTTCATTACCGGTAGCTTTTAAAATTTCTGCAATACTTCTTCCTAAAAAGTTGTTTCTCAAATGTCCAAGGTGTAAGGGCTTGTTTGTATTGGGTGAGGAGTACTCTACCATAACTTTTTGACCATTGGGACTAGCCTGTCCAAAATGATTATTCTGATAAGTGTCTTGTACAAATTTTATCCAATAGCTATTTGCTACAGAAAGGTTTAAAAAACCTTTGATCACATTAAAACCAGTGAATAATCGAGGATATTGATTAACTAAATGGAGCCCAAGTTCCTGCCCTAAGGCATCAGGAGATTTCTTGAGGAGTTTACTAAATGCAAATATAACTACAGTATAATCACCTTCAAATTCGGGTTTGGTGGCATTAACTAAGACAGCATTAGGTAATAAATCCATCTCATACAATTGCTTGAGAGATCGTGATGTAACTTCCTTTATTTTTAAAACAACGCTCATCTTACCTAAATTTCAAGTGCAAAACTAACCAATTATGGCTTACCTTCGAAATCACTTATGCTAAAGTTACATGAATATATAAGTGGATTTATTTTGGGTGTGGTGGATCTTTTTTATCCACTATTCAAAAAAGTTATGCCTTTACAAACCTTTCGATATGCAGCTTGTGGAGGTTTTAATACTTTGTTGGATATTACCCTTTTTTTTATTTCCTATAATTTTATTTTTTACAAACAGCCTATCCATATATCTTTTCTCACCATTGGGCCACATATTGCCGCTTTCTTATTTAGTTTTTGTTTTACATTTCCCATTGGGTTCTATTTGAGCCGATACGTTGTATTTCAAGAAACTTCAGTGGCAAAAAGAGAACAGCTACGAAAATATTTTACTGTGGTTTTGGGATGTCTGTTTCTAAATTATGGCTTCTTAAAATTATTTGTGGATGTATTTAAATGGTATCCTACACCCTCAAAATTAGTAACTACCATTTTTGTTGTTGCCTTCAGTTATCTTTCTCAAAAGAATTATACTTTCAAGGCTGCTGAATGATGCTAAGGATAATCTGATCTATTTAATGGGGGTTAGATAAAATTGAAGTGTTGCCAGACCCGTATTTTCTGCATGAACAATACGAAAACTATGTTCACCTGTCCTTAATTTTATCGTCTTTCTGTGATGGGTATTTTCATCTAATTCCGTAAATTTTGTATCCCATGCATCAATTACCTCTATATCATCAACAAACACTTTTACAAAATCATCTGCTGTGATACCTATTTGGTAATTGTTTTCTGGGAGAAATATTTTTGTAGTAGCCACCGTTGCAAATGAATCTGCGGGTAAATTTTTACCAATGGTTCCCCACCAGGTGAAATCAATTTTTTCTGCAACCATTGTATGAATGGGGGCTTCACTAAACAATCTTGTAAAGACTTCATAATTGTTTGCCGGATTGTGTGTTTCATTCCATTTGTACCAATTGATAGTCCATGTAAATTCAGGCAAAAATTCGCTATATTCAAAAAAATGGGTTGAACTGTTATCTTCTTCCATTCCAAATGCATTTTTGAAGATACCACCGGTATATTTTAATTGAATACTTCTTTCCATTTCTCCCTTAGTAGGCTTTGCAGTTAAGAAGGAAGGTAAAATTGTTTCGCCTTTTTGAATGATTTCAAAACCTTTTATTTTACCCATTTCCCATTTGCCAACAGGCCCTAAAACTTCGAAATGATAGATATCATTACTATCTATATTTTGTAACCATAATAGGGGATACCGAAAATCATAAGGCCCCCATTCCGTCATCCTTATTTCTTTTTTGCCTTGGGGCACCATTGTGATCGGTAATTGGCTAACCTTAAAATCCTTTAATCGCTTATCTTTTTGGTATTCAATATCGAGAAATTCATCATCTCGAGAAGTGTCTATGTTTTCTGCCCTTTCACCTAATTGTAAGTTGGTTTTTACCAATAATTTTGTATTGCCACTAAATACCACAGTATCTGTACCCATGATATCGAAAGCGAGTTGATTTGCAGTAAAACGGTTAGAAGCTATCCAATAATTCCGACTTTCTGTGTTCCTCTTTTTTGCATAGATCCAATCGGCCGGTTGTTTTTCTCTTGACCATAGTTTAATTCCGGTTAGGTCATTGGTAAACCCATTTAAAGCAATATTTATATTCTGTCCATGCTCAATGGCAATCCCTATTCGGTTGCCTTCAAAAGTATTATCAGTAATATCGCTGTCATAACTATAACCTCCCCATATACCATGATCACATTCTTTGATAATGTTTTTCATCATCAAATTTCTACTAAAGGTTACTTCAATTCCATTGGTAGGGGCATACGAAAAATCATTTCCATAAATAAAGTTATCATTACAACCACCTTCTCCTGTGTCCATGGTTGTTTGGCCGGCCCATAAAAAAAAACCATCGCCACTATGCGTTACTGTATTAAATGCAAAAATATTATCACTACTTTGCTCAAAAACCAGCAAACCGGCACTGTCTTGACCACGTTTGTATTTTCCGAAACTAAAACCTCTCACATTATAATCAAGCCTGTTATGGTATATGCTGTTATCACTGCTTCTGTATAAGCCTATTCCAATACCGGAGTTAAATGAAAAATTATTTTCAGTTACCAAGGCTTTTTCACATTTTGTCATCATTAGAGCACATTGGCCACCGGTAACTACATTATTTGATATGGTAGCATGCGTAACATTTTTTAAATAAATTGCTGCTCCATACCGAAGCCATTCATCGTTTTCGTTTTTATGGTAACTCATCCAATCACTAATATCTTCTCGTTCCAGATTACTTTTTAATCGTTGCCGCCAATTGTAACTCAAGTCACAATTTTCAATGGTAAGGCCTTTAACACTATCTGCTAAAATAGCCACTTTGAATCCATGAATATTTGCATTTTTAATAACAATATTATTAGAGCCATTTTTCACTAAAATAGAAAGCCCGTAAAACTCATCAGGGTTAAGTTTATCATTAGAACCTTGTAATACAGCATGATCAAAATCAATGGTAATATTATTTCCATCAATTATCAGTAAGGGTTCTTTTATATTGTCTGATGCATTAAAAAGATACTTTTTTGCATTAATTGTTACAGATGTTTTGATAGTCATTCCTGCTTTCAAGTCAATTGAACTTGCCTGAATTTGGGAAGAAGCAATTATAACCGCATACGCAATAAACAAAAATTTCATATCCTTAAAGATAAGAATTGCTTTCGTTAGAATAATGATAAATCAGCTTTTGTTTACATGCTGTAAGGGATGATTAAAACTGTAATCGCAAACTGGCAAATACACCAAAATCGTTGGTGTTTGATTTGAAAAGATTGGGATCTATACCCGGTGGAAGATTTCTAAGCGGGGCATGGCGCCAAACAAGATCGATTCTTAGCAGCTTAAATATATTTTCAAATCCTGTTCCAATTTCCGTGTAAGTTCCCCCCCTCAATGAACGTAGTTTGTATTCACTAGCGTAGTCAATACCGTTCAAGAACCTACTTTTTCTGGAAAGATCACCATTAACCGCTTTGAAGTTCCAAAACTGTCTCATATTTGTTTTACGGAGAAAAGGAAGAAGGTTTAATAATTTCTTTTCAATATTATGTTCAATAGTAATGCCTGCATATTTGTCGCTAATATATTCAAAGCGGTTCATCAAATTAAAAGATTGCTTATTGTAATAATAAATCTCATTACCCGGATGAATTTCTGTTAACATAAAGGGAAGTGCTTCATCAGTAAAGATTTGTCCGCCATATACCAAATAATTTAGCTTTCCCCATCTGGGAATTCTGGTGGTTTGTGAAATATTGACTCCTAAACGCGTGTATTGGTATTGTGAT
>JAYTSC010000037.1:0-9240 GCA_043745885.1 Bacteroidota bacterium
TGGGTTTATTAAATTACGGCACAAAAAATAATTACTTGCTTATATAAAAAAATGCTATGCCTAATGATTCGCTGAATATTAACAACAAAGCCGTTGCCCAAAACACATATGATGCCATTGTGATTGGATCCGGTATCAGTGGTGGATGGGCCGCAAAAGAATTAACAGAGAAAGGTTTGAAAGTGTTGATGCTCGAACGTGGTGCAAACTATGAACACATAAAAGATTATGCATCTGCAAGCAATGACCCTTGGGATTTTCAACACCGAGGCAGAGCTACTACGAAATATAAACATGATAATCCCGTTATATCAAGAGACTGGGCCATGTATGGTACTGCTGCACAAGAAGCCATCATGGATGCATGGGTAAATGAAAAAGACAGTCCTTATATACAAGAAAAACCCTTTGCCTGGTGGCGTAGTTACCGTATGGGTGGGCGTTCCATTTTATGGGGAAGACAGAGTTATCGTTTAAGTGATTTTGATTTTGAAGCCAATGCAAAAGATGGGGTTGCTGTTGACTGGCCCATCCGTTACAAAGACATGGCACCCTGGTACGACTATGTAGAAAAATTCGCGGGCATCAGTGGTTCATCAGAAGGCCTTGCTCATTTACCCGATGGCCATTTTTTACCACCCATGGATCTTAACTGTGTTGAAAAAGATATGGCAGACAGGATTAAAGAATATTATAAAAATCAGCGCCACATGTTTATTGGCCGTGTGGCAAATCTTACGCAGGCCATACCCGGCAGAACACAATGCCAGTTCCGGAACCGTTGCTGGGAAGGATGTCCTTTTGGTGGATATTTCAGCACACAATCCTCCACACTGCCGGCTGCCATGGCAACGGGTAATTTAACGGTTCGCCCCTGGAGCATTGTTACAAAAATTATGTACGATAAGAATACAAAGAAAGCAACCGGCGTTGAAATACTGGATAGTGAAACAAACAAAACCTATGTGTATCATTCCAAAATTGTTTTCTTAAATGCATCTGCTCTGAACAGTGCATGGGTGTTGATGAATTCTGCAACAGATGTATGGACTGATGGGTTGGGCAGCAGCAGCGGCGAATTGGGTCATAACATAATGGACCATCACTATATGCTGGGTGCTCAGGGAACAGTAGAAGGTTACGAAGACAAATATTATTATGGACGAAGGGCGAATGGTTTTTATATTTCCAGGTTTGCCAATTTGTATGGCGATAAAAGAGATTTTCTTCGTGGTTACGGTTACCAGGGAAGTGCAAGCAGGCAAGGCTGGAGCCGTGAGATTGCAGAACTGAATATTGGTGCAGATTTTAAAGAAGCATTGACAGAACCCGGCGCATGGAGTATTGGCGCAACGGGTTTCGGAGAAATATTACCGTATCACGAAAATAAAATTTCATTAAATAAAACAGTAAAAGATAAGTGGGGGCTGCCTGTCTTAACCATGGATGCAGAATTAAAAGAGAATGAATTAAAGATGCGTAAAGATATCATTAAAGAATTGGTGGCCATGTTTGAAATTTCAGGCGTAAAGAATATCACTACCTGGAACAAAGATTATAATATCGGCCAGGGCATACATGAAATGGGTTCTGCACGGATGGGAAAAGATCCCCAAACATCTGTACTCAACGGCAATAACCAGGTATGGGATGCAAAAAATGTTTTTGTAACAGATGGGGCGGCTATGACTTCGAGTGCCTGCCAAAATCCATCCCTAACGTATATGGCATTAACAGCAAGGGCAGCAGACTTTGCAGTAAGTGAATTAAAGAAGGGAAATATATAACTGTTGTATAAATTCGGTTCTTCTCTGCAAAAAAATAGAGAAAATCTGCTTGGGGCGGCATAACAATAAATCAATATTATATGAAATATACATGCTTATTCACAACAATTCTGATCAGTGGTTTTTTTGCCGCAAATGCACAAACAAAACCGGAAGAAACTGAGTATTATTCACCCATACCTAAAGTTGTAAAGCCGGGAAAAACAGCCAGTCAGGCCCCATCAGATGCGATTGTTTTGTTTGATGGTACCAATCTTGACGAATGGATTTCTTTAAAGGATCCGGCATCACCCAAAAAATGGACATTAGCAACAGGCAATGCAATGACTGTAAATAAAAGCAATGGCGATCTTCAAACAAAACGATCGTTTACCGATTTTCAATTGCATATAGAATATCGCATCCCTTCAGATATCACAGGCTCAGGACAAGCACGTGGCAATAGCGGAATTTTTTTGGCGGCTCTTCCATGGGGAGCGGGTGGATATGAATTGCAAGTGTTGGATAATTATAATAATTCCACTTATGTAAACGGACAAGCAGGAAGTATGTATAAGCAAACGCCACCATTGGTAAATGCATGCCGCCAACCCGGCGTATGGCAAACTTATGAGGTAGTGTGGACAGCGCCACGCTTCAAAGATGACGGCTCTTTACAATCGCCTGCAAGGGTAACGGTTTTTCATAATGGATTACTAGTGCAAAATAATACAGTTTTAAGCGGTGATACTCCTTATATAGGAAAACCCGAGTATAAAAAACATGGGGCTTCACCAATTAAATTACAGTCACATGGTGATAAAAGCGAACCCATAAGCTACCGGAATATTTGGCTGCGGGAATTATAATTGATTAAATGCGTTCTCAAAAATCTATATATTGGTTGTATGCGGTTTTTTTATTTTCCGCATGTAAACCCCAAATAAATACCTTGTTTTCATCCCTGCCTGCAGCGGAAACCGGTATTCATTTTGAAAACAAGATAGCCGATACGGATACATTAAATATCCTCGACTATCTTTATTACTATAACGGCGGAGGTGTTGCAATTGGAGATATCAATAACGATGGCTTACCTGATATTTATTTTACTTCAAATCAAAGTAGTAATAAACTCTATCTCAACAAAGGGAACTTTCAATTTGAAGACATAACAGATAAAGCCGGCGTTCAGGGTAAAGGTAACTGGAAAACCGGTGTAACCATTGCAGATGTAAATGGTGATGGCTTTCTTGATATATACGTTTCTGAAGTAGGCGGATATAAAAATTTTAAAGGCCGGAATGAACTCTTCATTAACAGCGGGCTTTCTTCTCCTGTGGGTGCTGATGGAAAACCACAAATTACATTTACCGAAAGAGCAAGGGAGTATGGATTAGATGTGGAAGGATTTAATACACAAGCCGTGTTTTTTGATTACGACCATGATGGCGACCTGGATATGTTTTTGGTAAACCATTCTGTTCATTCCAATAAAAGTTATGGTGATTCTTCGATGCGGCATGTTACAGACAAAGCTAGTGGTGATAAATTATTCCGAAACGATTATACCCCTGCCGGCAGAAAATTTGTTGAAGTAACTGCCGAAGCCGGTATATACAGCAGCGTGATCGGTTATGGATTAAATGTGGCCGTAGCGGATATAAACAATGACGGATGGGATGATATTTATGTGAGTAATGATTTTCATGAAAACGATTATTACTACCTCAATAACCGTAATGGATCTTTTTCGGAAATTAACCGTGATGCATTTGGGCATGAAAGTAGGTTCTCGATGGGCAGTGCCATCGAGGACATGAATAACGACGGGTGGTTAGATATTATCACACTCGACATGTTACCCGCTGATGAAAAAATATTGAAGTCTAGTGGTGGGGATGATCCACTGGATATTTACAATTTCAAATTTGATTTTGGGTACTATCACCAATACTCCCGAAACTGCTTACAGCTAAATACTGGTAATGGAAAAAAATTCAGTGAAATTGCTTTGTATGCCGGTATCGCAGCAACCGATTGGAGCTGGAGCCCACTCGCGGCTGATTTTGACAATGATGGCATCAAAGATCTTTTTGTTAGTAACGGCATTTTACGGCGCCCCAATGATTTGGATTATATAAAATTCTTTTCGAACAGAAATATAAATGATACCTCACGGGCTTCTGATGTAACAGCCATTAAAAAAATGCCGGAAGGGAAAATCAATAATTATATTTTTAAAGGAACAGATAAAATACAATTTATTGATAAATCCATTGCATGGGGATTTAATCAACCGAGTTTTTCTAACGGCGCTACTTACGCCGATCTTGATAACGATGGCGATCTGGATATTGTAATCAATAATATTAATTCGCCTGCTTCCATCTACCGAAACAACAGCATGCAACTCAGCGCCAATCATTTTCTCGATATACAATTGAAAGGAGATACACAAAATGTTTTTGGTATTGGTACAAAAGTAATCCTGCAACAAAAAGAAAAAAAGCAATACGGTTATCTGCAGGCTACAAAAGGTTTTGAAAGCGCTTCGCTTCAATATATTCATTTTGGAACTGGCATGGATTCTGTTGTAGATAGAGTAGAAATAGTTTGGCCCAATGGCAAATCACAAATACTAAAAAAGGTTAAAGCCAACCAGCGCTTAACGGTTTATTATAAAAATGATGCAGAACTAAAATTGCCAATAGCACCCGTTAACACACCTGTTAAATTATTTACTAATATTACCAATACGATACAACTCCCCTATAGACACAAAGAAAATAATTTCAATGATTTTAATATACAGGCATTTATTCCGCACATGGTTTCTACACAGGGGCCAAAGCTTGCAGTAGCCGATGTAAACGGCGATGGACTGGAAGATTTTTATGTATGCGGTGCAAAAAATCAGCCCGGTGTTTTATTTCAACAAACGCGCTCGGGTAAATTTATTGCTACCAATCAAAAACTATTTTCTGCTGATGCTTATTGTGAAGATGTGAACGCCATTTTTTTTGATGTAGATGGTGATGGCGACCAAGACCTATATGTAGTAAGCGGAGGCAATGAAATGCAAAACCAAGATCCGTCATTATTAGACAGATTATATATTAATAACGGGAAAGGAAATTTTACAAAATCAAATGGGTTACCGACTTTGTATGGAAATAAATCAGTTGCTATTGCAGCTGACTTTGATCATGATGGAGATATGGATTTATTTGTTGGCGGAAGAGTGGTGGCCGGTAAATACGGAGAGATTCCTGATTCTTATTTGTTACTGAATGATGGGAAAGCCCATTTCACCGTTGCAGATGAATCAAAAGCTCCTGACTTGCGTAAAATTGGAATGGTTACAGATGCTGTGTGGACGGATATAGACAAAGACGGCTGGCCCGACCTGGTGATTGCAGGTGAATGGATGCCTATTACCATTTATAAAAATAATAATGGCCAACTCGTTAACAATACAACACTTGCAGGATTACAAAATACCACGGGTTTATGGACGACACTGCATGTAGCTGATATTAATAATGATGGAATAGATGATCTCTTGGTTGGTAACTGGGGAGAAAATTCAAAACTGCATGCAAGTGAACAATATCCTCTTAAACTATTTGCCAGTGATTTTGATAACAATGGAATAATGGACCAATTACTCGCTATAGAGCATAGTGGTAACTATTATCCTTTTCTGGGAAAAGAAGAACTGGAAAAACAATTGCCTGCTTTGATGCGAAAAAAATATCCAAATTATTCAGGCTTTGCCGGGCAAACTATTGAACAGGTATTTGGAGAAAAATTAGACCAAGCTAAAAAATTTACTGCTGCTATCTTATCGTCTGTTATGCTAATCAATAATGGCAAAGGTAAATACACAGTTTCTAAATTGCCCATGCAGGCACAATGGTCGCCCGTATTTTCTTTTCTTAGCGGCGATTTTAATGCCGATCATAAAACGGATATCATTTCTGCAGGAAATATTTATGGCGTACTGCCGTATGAAGGACGTTATGATGCAAGCTATGGAAGCGTATCACTAGGTGCGAGCGGCTCTCTCTTCATTACACAATCACAATGGCAATCAGGATTTGTAGTAGATGGTGAGATAAGAGATATGAAGAAAATAAAATTGGCCAATGGAACTGAGTGTTTAATCGTTGCACGAAATAATAATTCGTTACTTTTCTTTAAATATTAAATAGGTTCTTTAACTTAAGCCATGATCCCTTCACATATAAAAACGCTACATTACATTCCTGATTTGTTAAACTAAGTTTATGAAAAAACTCACTTTTTTATTAACCTGCCTCTTCGCAACCTGTTTTGTTTTCGCCCAACAAAAAACAGATATCTGGAAAATCACAGCCGATAAAATTGATCCTTCCAATTATTATGGCATTACCGTTGCCAATGGCATGATTGGTATTGTTTCTTCTCCCGAACCTTTTAGAGTTAAAGATATAGTACTTGCCGGCGCCTATGATTTATATGGTCGCGGCCGTGTAAGTAATTTTCTGCGCAGTTTTAACCTGCTTAATATGCAGATGGATATTGATGGGAGGAGGATTGGCACTAATGAAACGAGTAATATGAAGCAAGAATTGGATATGAAACATGCCAATTTTACTACCTCTTTTGATTATCGTGATAAAGCTTCTATTTCCTATACGTATTATTCTCTTCGTCAATTACCTTTTACAGTTTTAATGGATGTAACCGTGACAGCTAAAAAGGAGATCATCCTCGGCAGTGCCAGTGTGATGGAAGCACCGGATGCATTAAAAGAAGTCCAGAATTATTATAACGAAATAGACAGACCACATGTAGTGATCAGTCTCTTGACTTCTTCTGCAAAAAGTCCTACGGGAAAATTATTGATGTGTGCATCCAATACTTTTTTATTTAGTGAACCTCATGGACAAGAGCCAAGAGTGATACATGAAATGTGGGACAATAATATGCACCTGATGAAATTCAGCCGGAAAATCAAAGCAGGAGAAACCTATCGTTTTTCAATCGCGGGTACTTCTATTACTTCTGCACATCATGACGATCCATTGAATGAAGCGGAACGCATCACTATCTTCGCTAAACTCGAAGGCCGCGAAAGGCTCATCAACTTTCATAACAAAGCATGGGATGAATTATGGAAAAGCGATATCCGCATTGAAGGCGATGACCAGTCGCAGCAAGATATTCACAGCATGCTTTATCATCTCTATTCATTTGTAAGGGAAGGAACAGATATGAGCCCATCGCCCATGGGATTAAGTGGTTTGGGATATAACGGGCATGTATTTTGGGATACAGAATTATGGATGTATCCTTCTATTCTCGTGTTGCACCCAGAGATGGCGAAGAGCCTTGTTGAATATCGTTACCAAAGATTAGCGGCTGCTAAAAAGAATGCATTTAATCATGGGTATAAAGGAGCTATGTTTCCATGGGAAAGTGCAGGAAGTGGTGTGGAAGAAACACCCGTATGGGCTTTGAGTGGCCCTTTTGAACATCATATCACCGCTTGCGTTGGTATTGCTGCTTGGAATTATTATTGTGTAACACAGGATAAGGAATGGCTCAAAGAAAAAGGATGGCCAGTATTAAAAGAGACTGCCGATTTCTGGGCAAGCCGAGTAGAAAGAAACGGTACCGGAAAATATGATATTAAAAATGTTGTGGCTGCTGATGAATGGGCCGAGAATGTAAACAATGATGCTTGGACCAATGCCGCTGCCAAAGCTGTTTTACAAAATGCAACTGAAGCAGCTAAATTATTAGGCATTACAGCGAATGCCGACTGGATGCTTGTTGCAAATAATATTCCCATATTAAAAATGGAGGATGGCATTACAAGAGAACATGAAACATATAAAGGAGAAGGTATTAAACAGGCGGATGTAAATCTCTTGGCCTATCCATTAAAAGAAGTATCCGATCCTATACAAATAAAAAAAGATCTTGAATATTATGAAACAAGGATCCCCACAGAAGGCACACCGGCAATGACACAGGCTATTTTCACATTATTATATGCCCGTTTAGGCGATGGTGATAAAGCTTATCATTTTTTCAAAGATGCCTATGTTCCCAATCTTAACTCACCTTTACGAGTGATCGCAGAAACCAAAGGGGGAACCAACCCTTATTTTGCCACAGGTGCGGGTGGCATCATACAAAGTATCCTGATGGGATTTGGTGGATTAGAGATCACACCAAAAGGAATTATACAAATCAAATCAGCCCTACCAAAACAATGGAAGAGTCTTATTATATCAGGCGTTGGGCCGGAAAAGAAAATGTTTTCTGTTAAACAATAAAATATTATTTTACACTGGTGAAACGAATTGTTGCCATACTACTTTTGGGTATACTACTCTTTAACTGGGGCGGGTACCGTTTGGTTACAGGCTATCTCGAAGACCGGGCCGACAGTAAACTGGAAGCTAGTTTCGATGCAAATGACTATAACGAATCCGAACTTGTTAGTATTAAAATTCCTGCACGTTTTCCTTATTATACAGGTTCCTTAAGCTACGAACGTGCCGATGGAGAGATTACTATTGATGACGTCATTTACAAATATGTAAAGCGCCGCTTATATAATGATACACTGGAATTGCTTTGTATCAGGAATACCAGCAAAGCTAGTGTGCAGAATGCAAGAGATGATTTCTTTCGCTTGGCAAACGATCTTGTTGCAAGTAATACAAGTTCTAAAAAATCAACCGGTAATCATACACATCTGACCAAATTATCTGTACAGGATTTTACAGATGATCATCATTTCTTTGCCTGGCAGTTTTGGAATAGTGATCCATCTGCAGCCTGGAACAGACATATCCTGGCAGATATGAGACCTGAATACCTCAGCCGGTTAGACAAACCGCCACAGGCTTAATGTTGGTATATTAAGCAATCAATTATTCTTATCAATTTTTTTTAAAATGAAAAAATCCATCTTGGGTCTTTGTGTATTTGCATGTGTATGCTCTTGCCATAACAGCATAGAGTACAAAGCATACCTTCATAACCCGGAAATATTCAGTCAGGCTGTGTATGAATTAAATACTATAGTAATGGGAAATAATTTCTCACCTATGGTGGCATCACGCAATTATACATATGCAGCCATAGCCGCATATGAGGTAATGGCAGCTGGATACCCAGAAAAATATCAATCTCTTGCAGGCCAGTTACATGGTTTTCAAACAGTGCATACACCGGCAACAGATCCGGCAACAGATATAGAACTGGCTTCTTTACTGGCATATATTAAAGTTGGGGAAGCGGTTACTTTTCCGGAAGGGAGCATGCAGGATTATAAGGACAGTATTTTAACACTGGCGCGTGAAAAAGGATTGCCTTCTGCAACACAAAAAGCATCGCAACTGTTGGCAGACAGTGTGGCTGCTGCTGTGATCAGTTGGAGCAAAAAAGATAATTACCTGCAAACACGAGG
>JAYTSC010000038.1:0-1942 GCA_043745885.1 Bacteroidota bacterium
AAAATTCCAAATATGAAAGAGGCTATCAGGATCATCAACAGCACAAATAAAAATTATATACTTTTTTATCAATACCTACATAAATCTTCTGACTCACTACTTATTCGAGGATCCATGATGGGTTCTCATGGGGATTTGATAAAGCAATTGGACTATAGTTTTAAAAAGGATAGGGAACTGGATGCTGAACCTGAATTGTTTCTCGATAACTATGGAAATACGCATATATTGGTATTTGACAAATATAGTAATTACCGATTGTCATCAGATCTGTCTGTGAATACCATTCCATTGGTTGAAGAGGAGATTATAAGCGAAACTTTTACATTTCAAAAAATTAAGTTGAAAAGCCTGCGTGTATTTCAAAATAATATTCGTAACTGTATGCAGGTAGAGGGCTTATATGTGAATGGGTCAAATAAAAACAACAAAGGTATTTATAGTATTGCTTTTCCCCCGGGAAGAAAAAATGCGCTTGCACCAAGGTTTATTCCATTCAGTCTGGAAATGATTAAAAACTTTAAGCGAGGATTTTATGCCACAGAAGAATCAATTCTAAACAGTTTACAATTACAGGAAATGGTTTTTTCTGATTGGGGCAGTTTTGCTATTTTGGCTCTTAATAATGGAATTCCACAACAATCCACAGGTTATAGGCCAGATGATGACCCTACTAGAAAATCTTTCTATCGAAATTTAAACACTTCTCGGGTATTAGAATATCAGCCACCCACTGCAACAACGAGTTCTACAACTGCAACGGGCGCAAACGTCCCTAGAACAAGAACAGTTAACCAAAATTTCGATAAATATGCCAATGCTGCACCCATGCCAACCAGTATGCCGGTAAAATCTTCCTCTCTTTCATCAAGCGCTACAGGGAGAAATGCACCCAAAATTATTTGTATAAAATTGGAATCAGAACTAGGTTTTCGATGGTATTCGAGTCGTAACTTGGATGTTTTTAACAGTGAACAGGATATTTATAATCGTATTTTATTAATTGGCGGTGAAAAAGAAACAATGCCCTTTGTTTTATACCAAGCTGATGTATTAGATGAGCCATACCCGGTATTGATTACTATGAAAGACGGCATACAATTTCTCGAAAAATTTCCTGAAAAGAAACTTATTTTTTCTCCTATTCAGTTTTTGAATCATTCGCACTATGCCTCACTTTACCAAAATAAAGAAACCGGAGTAGGCGGTCTTCTGTTTATTCATGCCAAAGAATAATTTTTTTAACAGACAATTAGTAACCCATAACTTTTTGTTAGTAAGGAGCAACTAAACTATAAGACTTTACAAATACGCCGAGTATGATTGTGAGGACACTATCACAGCGATCAGGCCGTTGATCTGTCTTCACATCAACAACGGACCGCAAGAGTCATACATTTTATGTCTAATTGGTATTACTTTTGTGTGTCGCATTTTAATAAAATAAGCTTATGAAACATAACCGTTTGATTTTATTTTTGGTTCTGCTTGTAGTGGGCTGTCAATCTACTAAACGGGTACCGGACGTATCTAATATCAGCATACAGTTACAGACTGAAAGATTCGAAAAAGATTTTTTTGCAATAGATACCTTTGGAATTGACGCTTCTTTACAAAAACTCAATATGAAATATCCTGGCTTTACACATGATTTTATTTTCAATATTCTGGGCATATCACCAGAAAATGTAGAAAAAGACATTCCGAAATTTATTAGTACTTATCAAAGTATGCAGCAGAAGTCGCTGGGTATTTTTAAAAATTTCACAAAAATTGAAGAACAGATTACGAATGGATTACAGTTTGTGCATTATTATTTTCCTGCTTATAAACTACCTACCAAGCTCATCACTTTTATCGGTCCCATTAACAGTTACGGAAATATTATTACACCCAATGCGTTGGCTGTAGGTCTTCAATTATATTTGGGTAATGATTATCC
>JAYTSC010000039.1:0-4053 GCA_043745885.1 Bacteroidota bacterium
GATTTGCCAACTGATAAAAATTCAGCTGCTTTTTTGGCTACTTGTAAAGGAGTCCAGTGCATACTTGCCTGATGAAGTAGAGAGTCGGGATAAAGACGATTAAACAGTATATCAGAAATAAACCATTTATCAGTAGTAGTACTTATTTTTTGATTAGCATATATCGGCTTTTCGATTTCCTTAACCACTAAGGGTTCCTTATGAACCTTTTTCGTGAACTTCATCCTGTAAAGATAAGACATTAACCTGTTGTGCTATTGAAATACCCTGCGAAGCCTTCGTGCCGCATGTTCTGCGGTTGGAAAATCTAAGTAATACGGACATTTGCTGGTTTTCAGAATTCAATCAACCGCTGAGAACAGTGAGTTTACGAAGCGTATTGCTTACATTCATTAAACACTTAATAGCATAAGACATAAGATATTAGTAAAGTAAATTCACTATTCCTTTTTTTTGCAGACAAATCAACTTAGAACAGGATCGTAAATACATACTAAGAAAACCACTATGATTTTACTTAACTAATTTTTCAAAGTTTTAATTACAATAAAGAATGTAAGAAGATCCTGTTAATACCCTAACTTTAATTGGAACTTTAAAACCAAAATTTTCTTTAATAAACTGATCATCTTAAATTTGAAAAGTGAAATCCAAAATTATACCCTCCGCTCTTACGTTTCTCAAATATGCAATTGTTATATTAGCTATTTTGATGTTTACACTCAGTATGGTTTATTATCAAAAAGACATATCATTAGTAGATATCAAAACCAAGTATGCCGATAAGGATTCAAAATTCATAGACCTGATGGGGATGCAAGTTCATTACAAAGAGGAAGGCGATAAGAATGATAGTATCCCTTTAGTCTTAATTCATGGAACCTCTTCCTCACTTTTTACCTGGGACAGCAGTGTAAGTATTTTACAAAAAGAACACAGAATTATAAGGCTTGACTTACCGGCCTTTGCCCTAACGGGACCTTCACCCGAACATGATTACACAATGGAATATTATAGCCGTTTTATAGATTCTTTCTTATTTCGCTTGCAGATTAAACATTGTTTTTTGGCAGGCAATTCTTTAGGAGGAGGTATTGCTTGGTATTATACATTTTTACATCCTGATAAAATTAATAAACTCATTTTAGTAGATGCTAGTGGCTACATAACGACGACCAAAGTAAAAGGTTCTCTCGTATTTACATTAGCAAAAATACCCATTCTCAAAAACATCTTAAAATGGATAACACCAAAATCAATTGTTAAAATAAGTTTAGAGGATGCGTATGGTGACAAATCAAAAGTGACTGATCGTTTGGTAACTTTATACTACGAGATGGCTTTGCGATCAGGTAACAGACAGGCTTTGCTTGACAGAATGCAATTGGGCTTTCAAATGGAATCGAATCTTGTCAAACAAATTAAAACACCTACACTAATCATTTGGGGGGATAAGGATCAATTGATTTCAGTTGAGAGTGCTTATCTATTTAATAAGGATATCAGAAACAGTCAGTTGGAAATTTATAAAGGCGTGGGGCATGTTCCGATGGAAGAAGAACCCAAACGGTTTGCAACATCTGTAAACCTTTTTCTAAAATAGCTATAACAAAAAAAACATGCCTATTTTTTAAACTCTTTGTGTGTCTAAAACAAAAATTAATTAGATAGTTTATTAAGGTATGTTTTCGCCTTTGTATGCAACCCCATACTTAATGGAACAACCGGTAATCGTAGATTATTTCCTATTAACCCCTGCTCTGTCATAAATGCCTTTACCCCGGCAGGATTATTTTCGCAGAACATTAAATCATAAGCATCAAGTAATTTATCATTGATTTCTTTTGCTTCGGGGAATTTATTTTGTAAACATAGCCTAACCATTTGTGAGAATTCTGCCGGGAAAGCATTTGCTGCAACACTGATTACCCCATGCATACCACAGGCTAATTGGGGAAGTGCTAATGCATCGTCGCCACTTACAAATAAAAAATCTTTTGGCATATCTCTTAGTATCTGCATACACTGCCACATATCGCCACCAGCTTCTTTCATGCCGGCAATATTGGGAACTTCGTTTGCTAAACGAAGGGTAGTTTCAGCGGTCATATTTCTTCCAGTTCTTCCGGGAACATTATAAAGGATGATGGGTTTTGGCGATGCTGCTGCCAAAGCTTTATAGTGTTGAAAAATACCTTGCTGTGATGGTTTATTATAATTGGGTGAAGCACTCAATACCGCAATGGCTTTTTCTAAAGGATAGTGCTGTAAATCGTTTATTAATTCTGCAGTATTATTACCACCAATTCCTACGACTACAGGAACACGACCGGCAACTTTTTCAAATGTATAGTTTACAATGTCTAATTTCTCTTGCTTATCCAAAGTTGGTGTTTCACCGGTTGTGCCTAAAGTAATTAAGTATTCTACTCCGCCCAATATCATCGCATCGATCACTTTACCCAGTGAAATAAAATCGACTTGTAAATCAGCGGTAAACGGCGTAATCATTGCTACTCCTGTACCTTGTAATTGTTGACGTAAAGACATTTTTGGTTTGGGGTTTGTGGTTTGTAGTTTGTAGTTATTTTTAATTCAAAACTTTGTAACTATTAATTTTTAATTTTTAACTTTTATTTGCTCCCCTTCTTCCCAAAAACCCATTTTACCATACTTTTCAATGCGATCATTAACACGCTGCATGGGGTCTTTTGTTTTTAATTCTTTTAAGGTTTTTAGAATACATGATTTTAATCTGTTTGCTGCATCAACATAATCCCAATGAGCGCCGCCGATGGGTTCATTCACAATTTCATCAACTAAACCAAAGCCTTTCATATCAGTTGCTGTTAATTTCAACTGTTCAGCAGCAATTTCTTTTTTATCCCAGCTACGCCATAATATAGAACTACAGCTTTCGGGAGAGATCACAGTGTACCATGTATTTTCCATCATCAGTACTCTATCTCCAACACCAATACCCAAAGCCCCTCCACTGGCACCTTCACCAATGATAACGATGATTACAGGTACTTTCAGACGAATCATTTCGTAAATATTACGGGCAATGGCTTCACCTTGACCTCTTTCTTCTGCTTCCAAACCTGGATTGGCTCCTGGAGTATCAATTAAACAAATAACCGGCTTATTAAATTTTTCTGCTAATCGCATCAATCGCAGAGCTTTACGATAACCTTCCGGATTTGCCATACCAAAATTGCGTAATTGGCGTGCCTTGGTATTAATTCCTTTTTGTTGTCCAATCATCATTACGGTTTCTCCAACTAACTGAGCAAAACCACCTACCATGGCTTTATCATCCTTAAAATTTCTATCCCCATGCAATTCCACAAAATTAGTACACATGTTTTCAATGTACTTTAACGTATAAGGCCTATCCGGATGACGGCTCAATTGCACCCTTTGCCAGGGAGTAAGGTGTTCTGTGATATCTTTACGCTTATCAAGAATAGACGCTTCTAATTGAGCCAATGTAGCTGTATAATCAATTTTCGGATTCTTCTCTGCCAATTTTTTGGTATCATCAATTTGCTCGTACACTTCTTTAATAGGCTTCTCAAAATCGATAAATTGTCTATTTGGGTATTGGGGCATATCAGTTGAATTAATATGGTAAAAATAAGGGTTGCAGGTTTTTTAGGAAAAGATTTGTTTCAAAATGGTCTCCCCCCTATCTTTGCCGTCCGAAAAACGACCCCGAAAGTGTTGTTTGGAGGAAAAAAGGTCTAATTACATATTATTAATTTCTAATTACTAATTCTTAATTATTTCCCGGATCGGTAGTTCAGTTGGTTAGAATGGAGCCCTGTCACGGTCCCGACCTACGGTTGGGACGGGTGCGAGTCACTTATGTAAGAAAAGTTCTTTTAATATAGTTTGCAATATTGGATCGGTAGTTCAGTTGGTTAGAATGCCGCCCTGTCACGGTCCCGACCTAAGGTTGGGACGGGTGCGAGTCACTTATGTAAGAAAAGTTCTTTTAATATAGTTTGCAATATTGGATCGGTAGTTCAGTTGGTTAGAATGCCGCCC
>JAYTSC010000040.1:0-3273 GCA_043745885.1 Bacteroidota bacterium
CCCAGAATGAATCCTAATTGAACAGAAGAAACCAAATGTCCTAATGCATTGGAGGTAAGTGCAAACTCTTTAATGATATCTGAAAAAACTGCATTACCTGCGAACCATAACGAAGTACAAGCGAATTGGGCAATAACTATAATGGGGAGAATATATTTTTTATTTTGCTTAAAAGTATTCATAATCAAATATGCGTAATTGTTGTTGATAACAACAACAAAGGCAAACAATAACAAACTCCAAACCACAAACCACAAACCACCAACCACAAACTCCAAACTCCAAACTCCAAACCATTATCTATTTTTCCCCGTAAGCATGGGCACAAAAGAAAATTGCTTAAATGTTTCTTCTTTTATAGATCCATCTTCCAGTTTTGTAAGTCGAAGCATGCGTTGCGATTCACCTTCATCAAGTGGCAATACCATTATCCCTCCCACTTTTAATTGATGAATCAATTTGGGTGGAATATGCGGGGCAGCAGCAGTGATAATAATTTTATCAAAGGGTGCATAGGTTGGCAGCCCTTCAAACCCATCACCAAAAAAGAATTTGATACCGGGATACTTTTTTTTAAAATAATATTCTTTTTGCAGGTCATATAATTTCTTCTGTCTTTCGATAGTAAATACACGTGCCCCCATTTCGGCAAGAATAGTAGTCTGATAACCACTTCCTGTTCCTATCTCTAAAATTTTTTCAGACTTTTTTATCCCTAATAATTCTGTTTGGTAAGCAACAGTGTAGGGTTGAGAAATGGTTTGACCCGCTGCTATTTCAAAGGCTCTGTCTTCGTAAGCGATTTTGTCAAAAACAGAATCAAGAAAAAAATGCCGGGGGATGGTGTTAATTGCTTCTAATACCCTTTCATCTGTTATACCTTGATTTCTTAAGAGATCAACCAGTTTTTTCCGCATCCCTTTGTGTTGGTAGGTATCTTCGAACTTTATCATAACAATACGAATATAGTGTTTAGATAGGAAGAGAGGTATACGATAGAGGGTGTGTGAAAAGAAAAATTTTGATAGAAAATTCTTCACATCGGGAAAAAATTGCCACAGAATACATAGATCTTATGTGGATTCTGTGGCGAACAATTACTTCAATTTCATATCGGAGATTATGTTTTTGATCTTGTTCTCCAGCAATTCGTAAGTAGCATCAAAATCCTCAGCACGAGCCAATTGGGCATTAACACTGAAATAAAATTTTATTTTTGGCTCTGTACCCGATGGCCTGGCTGATATTTTGGTACCATCTGTTGTAATAAACTGTAATACATTGCTTTTAGGCAAATCAATATCCCAACTTTCCCCTGTAATCAGGTTGGTACCTTTTTGTAACTGGTAATCCAATAAGGTAGTTACTTGAGCTCTTGAAATAGAAGCAGGAGGATTACTTCGGTAGCCTTCCATCATTTCAGCTATTTCTTTCTGGCCATTCATACCTTTCTTGGTAACGCTGATCAGGTTTTCGTAATAGAAGCCGTATTTGATATAGAGTTCTATCATTTTATCAAATAATGTCTTACCCTCATTTTTTTCATAAGCGGCCATTTCACACAAGAGCGCTACAGCACTTACTGCATCTTTATCACGAATCTGGTTACCAATCATTAGCCCAAAACTTTCCTCTCCTCCAATTACATAATTTTTCTTGCCATCGAGTTCTTTTATTTTTTCTGCTATCCATTTAAATCCGGTAAGTACATTGTAACAGGCAACTTCATTATCTTTCGCAACTTGATTGATCATTTCTGTTGTAACAATGGTAGTAATCACCATATCATTATCCTGAGCTATCCCTTTTGCCTTTCGGGCCTCCATCAAATAAGTAAAAGCCAATACTGCTGTTTGGTTACCATTCATCAATACCCATTCACCTTTCTTATTTTTAACACCAATTCCAACACGATCAGCATCAGGGTCTGTTCCTAATAAGATATCAGCATCTAATTCCTTCGCCTTTTTGAGCCCGATACTCATGGTTTCACTTTCTTCCGGATTGGGATAATTGACAGTAGGAAAATTGCCGTCAGGTGTTGCTTGCTCTTCAACCACAGTAACATTTGTAAATCCGAAACGATTGAGCACTTCAGGAACAAGGGTAATACCGGTCCCATGAATGGGTGTGTAGACAATTTTTAGATCGTGTTGTTTGGCAATTACTTCCGGGTAAACGCTAAGTCCTTTTACCATATTCATATAGGCATTGTCCATTTCTTCACCAAGAAGGCTGATGTTGGCATTGCCCCCCTCCCATTTCACCTCATTTACATTGGTAATGGCTTCCACTTCAATAATCACATTGGAATCGTGTGGTGGTACCAATTGTCCCCCATCGTTCCAATAGGCTTTATATCCATTATATTCTTTGGGATTATGAGAAGCGGTACAAACTACCCCACCCTTACAACCTAAATTTCTGATGGCAAAGCTCAGTTCAGGAGTAGGTCTTAATGCAGCAAATAAAAAAACTTTGATTCCATTGGCAGCAAATACATGGGCAGTCGTTTCTGCAAAAAATCGACTGTTATTTCTGCTATCATGTGCAATGGCCATACTAATTGGCTCATTACCATATGTCTTTTTAAGGTAGTTGGCAAAACCCTGTGTTGCCATACCAATTGTGTATTTATTAATCCGGTTGGTTCCAACACCCATAATACCCCTTAATCCACCTGTACCAAATTCGAGGTTACGATAGAAGGCATCTGCCAGTTCATCAGGGTTTTCTTTTTGTAATTGAGCGATGGTATTTTTGGTTAAATCATCATAGTTTCCATTTATCCAAACATTTACCTTTTCCAGAATGGCAGTATCCATATTGTGCATTTTTAGTAGTTCTTTTAAAATCTAGACAAGTTTATGAAAAATTATTCCATTTTCAATCCAAATAAGCATAAGCAGAGGAATTTACTTTTGGAGGGGGGGATTAAGTTTGGAGTTTGGGGTTAAGTGTAAGGGGTTTTTGGATGTAATTAATAAATCTTATCTTTCGCATATGTTTTTATCAAAAGCAGTTCCCATTTCCTTTTCTTTAGTAGTGGTAAGTTTTTTCATGGCATTACTGAGCAAACTCTTACAATGGGATAACCTGTTTTTTTGGCTTACCATACAGTTAATTATTCAATACTTTTTTGCTTTTGCTGTTATTTATGAAATACAACAGTCCAATAACTTAAACAAAGATGAAAAGTTAAGATGGAAAACCAATTTACTTTTATTGCCTTTGCCCTTTGGACTAATCTATCTACTTAAAATCAGTAGAAGT
>JAYTSC010000041.1:0-2837 GCA_043745885.1 Bacteroidota bacterium
CTGGAGAATTTTTATTGGTATTAGATCGAAGAAGTCTGCGAATCAGCGGCATATTTATTTCAACCCTTAATCTGTTTTCTCCGGCCGCATTTGTGGAAACAAGAGTACATCCTGAATAGATGGCTGATTGGTCATCATCATACATAAACGATCTATTCCAATACCAATACCTGATGTGGGAGGCATACCATATTCTAAGGCTCGTAAAAAATCATGGTCAATAAACATGGCCTCATCATCTCCACGCTCCATCAGCTTGGTCTGTTCTTCAAATCTTTCGCGCTGGTCGATGGGATCATTCAGTTCAGTATACGCATTGGCAATTTCTTTACCGTTAATCATCAGTTCAAATCTTTCAACCAACCCCGGTTTAGATCGGTGTTTCTTGGTTAGCGGACTCATTTCAACAGGGTAATCGATAATAAATGTGGGTTGTATAAAAGTATGTTCACAGGTGGCACCAAATAATTCATCAATCAGTTTCCCTTTGCCAATATTAGCGGGTACATCAATGGAAAGTTTTTTGCAAACGGCTCTTAATCCCGATTCGTCCATTTCACTTACTTCAATGCCTGTATTTTCTTTTATAGCATCATGAATGGTGATGCGCTTAAAAGGAGCTTTAAAATTAATTATCTTATCGCCCAAAGGAACATCGGTTGTTCCATGTAAGGCGATAGCAATTTTTTCAAACAACTGTTCCGTTGTTTCCATCATCCAGAAATAATCTTTGTAAGCTGTATACCATTCCAATACCGTAAACTCCGGGTTATGGGTTCTATCCATTCCTTCGTTTCTGAAATTGCGACTAAATTCATATACCCAATCAAACCCACCTACAATCAATCTTTTCAAATACAACTCATTGGCAATACGCAGGTAAAAGGGAACATCCAATGCATTATGGTGTGTGGTAAAAGGTCTTGCAGCCGCACCACCGGGAATAGCCTGTAAAACAGGTGTATCCACTTCCAATGCGCCTTGCGCATTTAGAAACTCCCGAATAGTATTGATCAATTGTGTTCTTTTTACAAACGTATTTTTTACTTCAGGATTAATAATTAGATCTACATAGCGTTGACGGTATCTAAACTCAGGATCTGTAACTGCATCAAAAACATTTCCTTCCTCATCTCTTTTAGTAACCGGTAAAGGCTTTAATGATTTAGTTAGTAAAGTAAGTATTTGTGTATGTAAAGAGATTTCTCCGGTTTTGGTAATAAAAACATAACCGGTGGCTCCAATAATGTCTCCCAAATCTAGACCATGTTTCACTAGGTTGTCCCAAAACGATTTGTCTTCATCTGGGCATAGATCGTCTCTTTTCACATATAATTGAAAAATACCTTTACTATCCTGAATCTTGATAAAGAAAACCTTGCCCTTATCATTAATACTCATGATTCTTCCTGCCACGCAAATATTAGCGAATTGTTCTTTGGTTTCTTCTGTAAACCTTTCTTTGATATCGGTTGAAAAATGTGAAACCGGATATAATGGTGCCGGAAAGGGGTTGATGCCCAATTCTTGCAATTTTCCTAATTTTTCGCGTCGGATTAATTCCTGCTCTGATAAATGTGTTAGACTCATGTTTTATTATTGAAAGGGGACAAAGATACGAGAGAAGGGGCTTAAAATCATTGAACAGGCAAGTAGGTAGTTTTGTAAAACAACTCACTTTGAGATTATTTGTTATTCCTCAATCATCTTTTCGGCTTATAAACATCCGGATTATGCAACTGCATAAACTTTGATACTATTTCTTCAGGTAAAGGTTCCCAGCCAAAATGAGCCTAAAGCGCATGTGCATCTTTAGTTCCCTACAACCATCTTCTTAAATTTTGCAAGTCTGTATGCCCGTGTATCGTTTCTAATAACCATTTTGATAAGCCTTTTTCACGATGGGTGGGTAAGATAAATACATCTGCCAGGTAAGCAAATGTTGCTTTATCAGTAATAACCCTGGCAAAACCGATTTGCGTATTCTTATAATAGAGTCCGAAACAAAGAGAGTTTTCGATAGACCTTTTTACTATTTCCAACGGTATATTTTGTGCCCAATAGGATTCTTCAGAGAGATATTGATGAATAACGGTAAGGGCTAATAGACTTTTTTCTGTACTGATCCCATAGGCTTTAGCCGCAAACGCATCTTTATTTGACATAAAATAGTTTTTGATTGATTTCCAATTGGGATAATTTGATGATTTCTCCTGGTTGGAGGTTTTCAAGGCTTAAACCCTCTATCCTAACCCGAATTAATCGTAATGTTGGAAAACCTACAGAAGCAGTCATCTTTCTCACTTGCCTGTTTTTACCTTCTTTCAAAATTATTGTAATCCATGGTGCAGGAATTTCTTTTCGAAAACGGATGGGGGGATTTCTTTCAGGCAATACCGGATATTGTTCAAAATGAAAAGCTATGCAAGGAAGTGTTGTATATAATTTCCCATCTAAATTAATGGTAACTCCTTTTTGTAATGAAAGTAAATGGTCTGTTTGAATAGCACCATCTACCTGAACCCAATATTCTCTTTCATGTTTAAATTTCGGGTCAAGTAATTTATGATTCAATTTTGCATCGTTGGTAAGAAGTAACAGCCCTTCGCTATCATAATCTAATCTCCCAACAGGATAAACATCTTTTGGAACAGTAAAAAAATCTATGAGTGTTTTCTTTCCCTCTACCGCAGAAAACTGTGAAAGAACGTGGTAAGGTTTGTAAATTATAAAGTAATGTTTCATACAAAAACAAAAGTCCCGCAGATGCGAGACTTTGTATATGGATGGGTTAGTAAGTACCAGGAAATAAATTTCCTTACACAATATTAAAAAGA
>JAYTSC010000042.1:0-6045 GCA_043745885.1 Bacteroidota bacterium
GAATAGCTTATAAAGAAGTTCATCCTTGAACATATACCGGGGGGTATATCAAAGGGTCGCTCCCCGCGACCCTTATTTTTTGTAATCAAATAAAGTAGCTGTAAAAATAGCTCGCTCCCTTTTTTTGAAAATCACATCCCAATTTCCTTTGTAACGTAATATTTTAGGAACCGTTAGTCCATCAAATTTTGTCATCTCTACTTCCATATTCACATCAAAATCATAAACACCTGCTTTGTAACTAAGTGAATAGTTACGAGCCAATACTTCCAAGGTTTTCATATCAAACCAGGTAATCATCTGGTCAACCACTACTCGGTTGTTGTTTACTTCGTCATCTTTGGGTGAGATGGAAAATACATAGGTAAGCACCCCATGAAATTCAACAATATCTAATTTGTAATCATACAATTTGTGGGCAGTCTCATCATAAAGATCCAATTTATCGCCAACGAAAGGGATACCGGGTATTTTTTTACCGGGATTAAAGAACAACATTTTTAATTGTTCTTTGTGTTTGTCCATTCCCTTTTTATTTGCATCACTAAGGTTTCTACCTTTCACAATATTATTCTCGCCACAAATTTTCCCTTTGGTAAAAAACAAGCCGGCATAGAGTTCCGGTGTCATATAATTGTAGTTTTTCTTGGAATCGAAAAAATCCCCGGTAATGGTTTCTTCTAACACTTCCATAGTTCTACATCCATTCTCATGGTTTTGCTTTGTTTTACTAAACAAGGATGCTTTTACTCCCCCTTTTTTATCCAGCATTTTGATGTCATTGTATGAACTAAACCCCATGACACGAAGGTTTCGGAAAGCTTTATAAAAAGTGGTATCTTCTTTAATTTGTGCGAGGAGTGTTTTATAATCAAAATTATTTCTAACCACTACTTCCCCAAGCGTAAAACGGTGTTCATCAATAATAACGGATGTGTCTTGAGCAATGGATTGAATAGATATAAAAAAGAGAAAAAAAAGGTAATATCGCATTATTTTAAAAATATCATTTTGTAATCCACTTTTACTTTTCCTTTACTGATATCGTTTAACTTTCCCTGAAGTAGTTTTTTACGAAGGGGTTTTAGATAGTCAATAAAAAGCTTCCCTTCTATATGGTCATATTCATGTAAAATGACTCTTGCAGAAATACCATGAAAAGTTTCTGTATGTGGCATAAATTTTTCGTCTAAATATCGCATTACAACAGTTTCCGCTCGATAAACATCTTCCCTTATTTTTGGTATACTTAAACATCCTTCATTATAAGCCCATTCTGTTCCATCGAGCGATAAAATTTTTGCGTTGATAAATACTTTTTTAATACCCGGGCCATCCGAATATAGATTTAATTCATCTTCTTCCAGGTTCTCAAAGATTTGACAGCTATCCATTACAAACAGTCGAATATCTTTATTAATTTGCGGTGCAGCCAAACCCACCCCACTACTTTCGTACATGGTTTGCCACATATTTTCAATAAGTGTTTTTAATTCGGGATAGTCAGGGGCTATGTTTTGGCACTGTTTTCTTAATACTGCTGCTCCATACGCCACTATCGGAAATATCATGAATGATGCTATTTTATTCTAAAATGCTGCAAAACTAACTTAATTCGGGGAACTTGCCAATCGGCATCTAACCAATTGATTGAAGGTACTCCTGTAACATAATGGTAGCGGCAATCCTGTCGATATTGCCTTTTATTTGTCTGTCTTTTTTTTTCATACCCATTTCCACCATTGCTCGGGAGGCCAATTTAGAAGTGAAGCGTTCATCAACTGTAAGTAAGGGAATGCCGGGAAATTCCTTTCTTAGCCTGGTTACTGCGGCTTTTACAAGGGGCGTTGCATGGGTGGCTGTATCATCCAGATTTAAGGGTTCCCCTATCAAAATTAATTCTACTGCTTCCGCTTGAAAATATTTTTTAAGATAGGGAATCAGTTCTTTGGTATCAATAGTTGTTAAAGAGGTGGCAATAATTTGTAAAGGGTCTGTAACGGCTAATCCGGTTCTTTTTCCACCATAATCTATGCAAATAATTCGAGGCAATGGGTAAGTTAGATTTTAGAAGTACGAAGTACGTGGTTTTAATTTAGAGAGCAATTAATTTATGTTTTAGTGTCTATTTTATTAAAATATTAACGCAGAAGGCGGGAAGCCGCAAAGAATTTATGAAGCGTATTCCCCATAACAATAACAGAATTAGATAATCTGATTCTGGTGTAGCAGTAAATCCAAAATAACCAACCCGCCAAACACAACACTGGCAATTCCATTAGCCGTCATAAATGCAATATTCACTTTACTGAGGTCATTAGGTTTTACAATGGTATGTTGGTAAATAAGCATACCTGTAAATACGCTCACCCCTATCCAGAAAATAAAATGAAAATTACCATAGATGCCGGCAATATAAACACAAGCAGCACTGAATAGATGTAACCCTTCAGAAACACGTAAGGCTTTGGGTTTACCCAACACACTAGGGATAGAAAATAACTTTTGTGATTGATCAAAATCAACATCTTGTAAAGCATAAATTACATCAAACCCACTAACCCAAAAAAGAACGGCAAAAGAAAAAAGTATCGGAAGAATATCAAATCTACCAGTTACTGCAAGATAGGCGCCAATAGGGGCTAATGACAACCCCAATCCCAATACCAAATGACATAAGGCAGTAAATCGTTTCGTATAACTATAGAATAAAATGATAAATAGGGCAATAGGAGCGAGATAAAAACAAAGGAGATTAATAAAAAAGGTTGAAGCAATAAATAACAAACAATTTAAAATTACAAATAGTAAAGCGCTATTAGCAGAAATAATTCCTGCGGGAATTTCACGTATTGCGGTACGAGGGTTTTTGGCATCAAAATTTCTGTCTAAAAATCGGTTAAAAGCCATTGCAGCATTCCGAGCAGTTATCATACAAATAATCACTAAAAACAATTTATTCAGCACAATCCCAACACCGAAGAAATCAGTCCCTTTTGTAAATAGTGTATCCTTATTGGAAGAAAAGATTCCCAAAACAAATCCAATCAACGCAAAAGGCATTGCAAAAATGGTGTGGGAGAATTTTACGAGACTAAAATATTTTTTAATTGTTGGCATCTTGTAATTTACATTGAAGCATTACTAAATAATTATTTGTTGCTATACCTTGCGTCCCATAAACCCGGGCTCAGACAGCTTCCAAAGAACGATACCCGCAGCTACAGAAATGTTTAATGAATGCTTCATGCCCAATTGTGGTATTTCTATACATCCATTACAAAAGGGTAGAATATTGGCATCTACACCTTCTACCTCATTACCAAAAACAACCGCCATTTTACCTTCAGGAAGATTAAAACTTTCCAAGGAAATACTTCCCTCAGCCTGCTCAATGGCATAGATATAGTATCCCCGTTTTTTTAAATCCTGAACAGCCTTTATTGTGCTTGGAAAATATATCCAGTCTACAGATTCAGTGGCGCCTAAAGCAGTTTTATGAATATCTCTATGAGGTGGCTGAGGCGTATAGCCACAAAGCAGGATAGCCTCAGCTAAAAAAGCATCTGCACTACGAAAAACACTACCCACATTGTGCATACTACGGATATTATCCAAAACCACTACAATTGGCTGCTTTTGTGCGCTTTTATATTCAAGAACCGTTTTTCGCCCCAACTCATCCATGCTTAGTTTTCGCATGACACAAATGTAAACTCAACCATTCAAATAAACCAAAGGGTAATGTGACAGGTATTTATTAATTTGTAAATTCCTTAACCAAACTAAATAAAATGAGATACAACCCATCGGCAGTTATTTTGCTTGCATTAGCCCTGCCTTTTTGGGGCTTAACACAAACCGACAAACCAGATGCAACTATTATGCAAAAAATACGTAAAGAGGGTCTGGAAAACTCAAAAGTGATGGAAATAGCCTTTAACCTAACCGACAAAAGTGGTAATCGATTAACTGCTTCCCCCGGCTTTATGCGCGCTGCAAATTATGCAAAAGAAACATTAGCTGGATGGGGCGTGCAAAATGCTGTGATTGACCCTTGGGGTGAATTTGGAAAAGGATGGGAATTAGAAAAAAGTTATGTTGCCTTAACAGCTCCTTATTTTAAATCATTATCTGCATACCCAAAAGCATGGACCAGCGGTACAAAAGGACTAAAAAGCGCAGAAGTTATTGTGGTGAATGCTAAAGATTCTGTTGGTCTGGAAGCATTTAGAGGTCAGCTTAAAGGGAAAGTAATCGTTTTAGATCAATTGGTAACCTATAAACCGAGTTTTAAAGCTGATGCCATTCGATATACTGATTCAGCCCTGACCCAAATGGCCAATGCAAAACCCCAGGCTCCAAGAGCAGCTATCAACCCAAATGATACAGTGGCATTAAGAAGACAAAGAGAGCTATTTGCTGCCAGAGGCATTGGTGGACAACGGGGACCGCAGACTGTACTGAACTTATTAAAAGAAATGGCCAAGGCAGAAGGTGCAGTTGCTTTGTTAAGCAGCGGTGGGGTAAGAAGTCATGACGGAACCATATTTGCACAAGGAGGTGGTGGATATAAAGGAAATGATCCGGAAAACTTTTTGGATATCGCATTAGGAATTGAAGATTTTAATACAATCCTTCGTTTATCCAAAGCAGGCGTTCCTGTAAAAATGGATGTAGATGTGAAAACGAAATTCCAGACAAAAGATTTATTGGGTTATAATGTGATTGCTGAAATTCCCGGTACTGATCCTGCTCTAAAAGAGGAAGTTGTTATGTTAGGGGCGCATTTAGATTCTTGGCAAACAGCAACTGGGGCTACTGATAATGCATCCGGTTCTTCTGTAATGTTGGAGGTAATGCGTATTTTGAAAACATTGGGCATTCAACCCAAAAGAACCATTCGTATTGGATTATGGAGTGGAGAAGAACAGGGTTTATTGGGCTCTAGAGGATATGTAAAAAAAACTTTCGCTGATCCTGCCACCATGCAGTTAACGCCTGCACATGAAAAGTTTTCATGCTATTTTAATATTGATAATGGTACGGGGAAAGTAAGGGGAATTTATTTACAAGGCAATGAGGCTTGTAAGGAAATTTTTACCCAGTGGCTAGCCCCGTTTAATGATTTGGGTGCAACAACTGTAACCATTAATAATACAGGTGGAACAGACCATCAATCTTTTGATGCAGTTGGTTTACCGGGGTTTCAATTTATTCAGGATCCGATAGAATATGATATTCGTAACCACCACAGTAATATGGATGTTTATGATCACTTAATAGAAGATGACCTGAAACAAATTGCTACCGTTGTAGCTGCTTTTGTTTACAATGCAGCACAGCGTGACGCAAAACTTCCAAGGAAAGAATTGCCTAAGCCTAGACAGGCAGGAGGGTTTTAGGAGTTTGATGTTTGGAGTTTGGAGTTGAACTTAAAACAACTCCAAACTCCAAACCCCCAACTCCAAATTTTTCTTTTCCACATCTCCCCTTTTCTTCCTATCCACTCCAAGGGCATGATTATATTTGTTGCCCATGTCAAAATCAAGTGCCGATACCCCCTTAATGCAACAACACCGGTCTATAAAACAAAAATATCCTGATGCCATTTTGTTGTTTAGAGTGGGGGATTTTTATGAAACATTTGGGGAGGATGCAATCGTTGCATCCAAAGTATTGGGAATTACACTAACCAAAAGAAATAACGGTTCAGCTTCTTCAAGTGAATTGGCAGGCTTTCCACATCATGCATTAGATACTTATCTCCACAAACTAGTAAAAGCCGGGTACCGGGTTGCCATCTGCGATCAATTAGAAGACCCGAAAACAGCCAAGGGAATTGTTAAGCGGGGTGTTACGGAATTAGTTACACCCGGGGTAGCCACAAACGACAAATTACTAGAACATAACAGTAACAATTTTTTAGCTGCCATTCATTTTACCGAACATGAAACCGGTATTGCTTTTTTAGATATATCCACCGGAGAATTTTTTATTGCAGAAGGTAATGAAGAATATATTGACAAACTGTTACAGGGACTA
>JAYTSC010000043.1:0-2869 GCA_043745885.1 Bacteroidota bacterium
GTGGTTTGTAGTTTGTGGTTTGTAGTATTAAAATATCTTTTTTTTAATTTGTATTGCAAATTTTGGTTTTAAAAAGTTTGCTAAAATACAATTTATTCCACCACGGACAAGTGCAGTTCTGCGGCTTTTTGAATCATAAATGTATAAGCTGCCTCATATTCATTAGGGATAATTCCATCCAAAATGGCTTCTCGAATGGCATCTTTGAGTATACCAACAGTTCTACCTGGTGATAGGTTAAACTTTTCCATGATCATTTCACCTGAAATAGGTGGTTGCCAATTTCTAAGCTGATCGGTGGCTTCTACTTCCTGCATACGCTCTCGAACTAACTCGAAATTTTGTAAATAACGCTTGACTTTACTAGGATTTTTACTAGTGATATCTGCATTACAAAGCATTAATAAACTATCTACATCTTCTCCTGCATCAAATAATAAGCGACGAACTGCACTATCTGTGATGTTTTCTTTAGTTAAACTAATCGGTCGAAGGTGTAGTAGTACCAACTTTTGTATCAACTTCATTTTTTCATGTAATGGTAATTTTAATTTAGCAAAAATTTTAGGCACCATTCTGGCACCAACCACTTCATGTCCATGAAATGTCCAACCATGACCTTCTTCAAATTTTTTAGTTGCCGGTTTGCCTATGTCATGCAGTAATGCAGCCCATCGTAACCAAAGATCAGGGGTATGTGCAGAAATGTTGTCTACTACTTGCAAGGTATGGTAGAAATTATCTTTGTGTCCTTTTCCATCAACAAATTCTGCCCCATACAAATCAACCATTTGTGGGAAAATAATTTGCAATAACCCCGTTCTAAACATAAGATCCCATCCGATAGATGGTTGGGTAGAAAGCATGATTTTATTAAGTTCATCCGTTATCCTTTCTTGAGAAACTATTTTTATTCGATCTGCATTTTCAGTAATGGCCAGAAAAGTTTCTGGCGCAATACTAAAATGTAATTGCGCAGCAAATCGTATGGCCCGTAGCATACGCAAAGGGTCATCACTAAATGTTTGTAAAGGTGCTAAGGGAGTTTGAATGATTTTTTTTTCTATATCATTCAGCCCATTAAATGGATCAATCATTTGCCCAAAATCAGCTTTATTCAAACTGATGGCTAATGCATTAATGGTAAAATCTCTTCTATTCTGGTCATCTTCAATGCTACCAGGCATTACTTCCGGTTTACGGCTATCTTGTCGATAACTTTCTTTGCGGGCACCCACAAACTCTACTTCAAAATCTTCTAATTTAATTTGTGCAGTGCCAAAGTTTTTAAAATAAGCGACAATGGGTTTTGGATGAAAAGAAGCGGCTACTTTATGAGCAAGCTCTATTCCATCTCCTATACAAACAATGTCAGCATCTTTTGTGTCTCTTCCTATTATCTTATCGCGCACAAAACCACCTATCAAGAAGCATGGCAACTGTAATTGTTCAGCCGCTGCTTCAATTTTTTTGAAAACCTTTAATTCCTTTTCAGTAAAATCTATTTGCATTTGATGCAAATGTAGGTTTATTGCCGTTTCTATGATTGGGGCAGAACCGCTAATAATTGGTCATTTTTGATAAGCCTGGCGCAATGATAATGTTTCTGAGGACAAGCTCGATGGCCATGTAAGCCACATGGACGGCAATTGAGGGAAATGGGTACTTCAACCAAATGGCTTACATCAGACAAAGGACCAAATCCAAAGCGAGGTATTGTAGAACAATAAACTGCACAAACCGGTGCATTTACAGAGGAAGCAAAATGTAATGGCGCAGAATCGTTAACGTAATTCATGACTGCATCCTTTTGTAAAGCCGCAGATTCCAGAAAACTAAGTTTGCCGGCTAAATTAACTACTAAAGGATTATTTGAATCTTTCAGAATTTGATCACATAAAAAAGCATCCCCCGTTGCCCCCAAAAGATATACAGTTAAATTAGATGGGAGTGAATTGGTGAGGGTTACCCATTGATCTGCAGGGAATTGTTTGGTGAACCAAACAGAAGCCGGGGCAATACAGACAAAGGGTTGCTTTTTCCATTTCTCCACTTTTTCCAAATCAATTTTGGAAGGATATAATTTAGGTTTTGCAGCCTTTTCATCTGTAAATGATCGGATTAATTGGTGATTACGTTCAATTTCATGCATTTGTTGCCCTGTTTTATTAACCCAATGTGGAATTTTATGGGTATATAAAAAGCTAAAAGGATTTTTATTAAACCCAATCGTTTGTTTGGCATTTGATAAAACAGTCAGTAATCCGGTAGCAGCAAATCGTTGTAGATTAATCACTTTATCATATTTACTTGATCTGATTTTTTCAAGTGTCGTTATTAAATTTTTATACTTATTTTTCCTTTTATCCCATACCAATACTTCATGCAAATAAGGATGATTCAAAAATAAAGATTCATTCCCTTTTCTAACTAATATATCAAGGTTATCATCAGGGAAAAAAGTGTGAAGTTTTTCTAGAATACCGGTGGCCAAAACCACATCGCCAATAAAAGCAGTTTGTATGATGAGTATTTTTTGCATTCTTGCGAAAATAGTGAATTGTAACAGCCAATTAATTGATGTAGTAGATAACCAAATAACTATTAACTTTTAACTTTTAACTTTTTATTCTCCTCACTAAGGCCTAATAATCGTTAACGTACCATCTTTCTCCCATTTAATAATGGAAGAAGGTTTTCTAAATTCTGTATCCTCCTGCCGGTAATTAACAACATAATCAACTCCTTCTTTGATGAAGGGTTCTATCTCATTAAAACAAAGTGGTGAGGGATAACCACTAAGGTTTGCGGAGGTACTAACCAAGGGTTTTTTGAAACGTTTGATAAGATTGTTACAAAAAATATCTTC
>JAYTSC010000044.1:0-4644 GCA_043745885.1 Bacteroidota bacterium
GTACATCCTCCAAAACCTCCGCCCATCATCCTAGCTCCTAAAACAAAATCCTTAATTTTTACCATATCTACTAACGCATCAGCTTCTTTACAACTCACTTGATATAGTTTACTCAACCCTTCATGTGTCTCAAACATTTTTTTACCGAAAGTAACCAAATTATTTTGCGCAAGATCATTACAAGCATCCTGAAGACGCTGTATTTCTTCTACAACATATTTACAACGGAGAAAAATTGTTTTTTTGCCTGAAGCCAAACATTCATTCACCATATCAATATCAGCATCACGCAAACTTTGAACACCAGGATATTTTTTTTGAATACCCTTTACCCCTGCTTCACATTCCTGCCTTCTAAGGTTGTATTCACTGGAAGCCAAAGAATGTTTAATGCCGGTATCAAATAATAAAATACTGATATCACTTGTATTAAAGGGCACATATTTGTAATCTAGTGAACGACAATCCAATTGGATAACTTGGTCTTTTTTGCCAAACATACTAGCAAACTGATCCATAATGCCACATTGAACACCGACAAATTCGTTTTCTGCTTTTTGAGAAATTTGAACCATGGATTTTCGGTCCAATCCCAGATCAAATAAAGTATTTAAAGCAAAAATTGTAGCACATTCAACAGCGGCCGACGAAGACAAGCCGGCACCTAAAGGTATATCGCCTATGAGAACTGCATTAAACCCATGCAAAACAAAACCCTTTTTCACCAACTGATCAACTATACCTATTAGGTAATTTGACCAGGATTTTTTATTACTAAGAATTGAATCTAATCTGGTTTTATACGTTTCGTTTAAATCTCCAGCTACAAGATGTATTTCAGTATCATTCCTTTTCTGAATGGCCAGGTAGATGGCTTTATCAATGGCTGCAGGTAATACAAACCCAAGGTTATAATCTGTATGTTCTCCAATCAAATTAATTCTTCCCGGCGACCGAACAATAAAATCGGGCTTACCGAAATATTGTAAGAATTTGTCTTTGATTTCTTTTATAATGTTAGCAGACATTTTTACTACAAATTATCTATTACGATTACTAATAACTCTGCGTCTCCCCTTCTCTTCGGTAAAATAATAATAATTTATTCCGGAGTTAAGTATAATCAAATTAAAGTTCGGTCTCAGAATGTATTTTAGGTATTTCCACATTTTTAAACCCTTTTCTCCGCAATCTTTCAGCAAAATCCTGTTGCACATCATATTCTCCATGAACCAAAAATAATGTCTTAACCTGCAAGGGATTTTGACAGGCAAGAAACTGGCATAGATCATCATAATCTCCATGTGCACTCATACTGCGCATTTGCCCCACTTCTGCATTTACTTTATAAAATTCTCCAAATATTTTTACTTCTTTGGACCCATTCATCAATCGTCCGCCTAATGAATGGGGTTCACAATAACCTACTAATAATAGGGTATTTCTTTTATCACCAATATTGTTCATGATATGGTGCTTTACCCTACCTGCATCAGCCATGCCGCTAGCCGAAATAATAACACAGGGTTGGGGCAAATTATTCAGGTTCTTACTTTCTTCCACACTTTGAATAAATTGCAAGCCTTTAAAATCAAATGGGTCTTTATCAGATTCCATAATTTTTCTGATACGCTTATTGTATTGATTGGGATACTTTTTTAACAATTCTGTTGCTTCCTTACTCAAAGGACTATCTACATAAAAAGGAACAGCTGGCAAACGATTCTCCAATTCTAATTGGTTAATTGCATACAACAATTCCTGTGTTCGGCCTACACTAAAAGCCGGAATAATCAGTTTTCCTTTTTTCTCAATACATGTTTTTTGAATCCATTCAAAAATAGCGTCTGTAGTACCATGTACTTCATCATGTAACTTATTGCCATAGGTGCTTTCTAATAGTATATAATCGGCCTGTGGGAAAGTATGTGGCGAACAAAGTATCGCATCGTTGTAACGGCCTACATCTCCACTAAAAGAAATTTTAGTGGTAATTCCCTTTTCGGTAATTCTTACATGTACAGAAGCACTCCCAATAATATGTCCTGCATCTGCAAACATTAACTCAATACTTTCATCAATCCTAATCCATTGATCGTAAGGGACAGTTTTAAATAATTCAAGTGCTTTGGCAGCATCTTCTAAATCATATAGGGGTGTATAGGGAGGCAGTCCTTGCTTAGCCCTTCGCTTGTTTATAAATTTAGTATCATCTCTTTGAATTTGAGCAGAATCCTCTAACAAGATTCCTGACAATTCCTTGGTAGCGGGTGTAGCATAAATGGCACCTGTAAAACCCTCTTTGACCAATTTAGGAATCAGACCACAATGATCAATATGTGCATGCGATAAAACAAGGTAATTCACATTTGAAGGAATAAATCCAAATGTACCATTGAGCACCTCAGTGTCTTTACCCATGCCTTGAAAAAGTCCACAGTCTAATAATAACTGCTTGCCATTAGTTAATGTAATCAGGTGTTTTGAGCCTGTTACAGTTCTGGCTGCCCCATGAAATGCTATTTTCATAATTCCTCCCTGCCCAAAATGAGTAACAAACAGTGTTCCTTACTTTGGAAATTTATAGTAATGAAAAAATAATTAAATAATAGTCTTTTAATTTCCCTTTTGAGAGCCGGATGATTTAGCCTTAAAACTCCAAGTGATTAAAAATTCTGATACGATTTCACCAGCTAAATTTTTACCGATAGATTTACACAGAAGCATTTTTCCTTCACCGGTTGCAATGGATTCTTCAATAGCACGATCTATCTCTTTTCCATCTGAACAAGTAAAGGAAACGGTATCAACTGCCTTTTTTAAAAATTTTGCTTCCAAACCAACCACTAACATGCTGACTGCAGGATTTCTTTGATGAACTTGCCCTGAGGCCAATAAACCCGTGCTCATTTCTGCAGCCATAGATTGTACTGCAAAATACATAGATCTAAATGGATTTTGATTAAACCATTTATAAGAAACCGTAATCACCGCATGCTGTTTATCAAATTCTTTTATACGCAAACCGGCAAAAAGTGCCGAAGGCAGTTTCTGAAACATAAAAATTTGGAACTTGAATGGGTTAGTTACTTGTTTTGCAAAGTTTACGAAGGAAGGATTCATAAAGGAAATTAAAGAAATAATGATCCGAATTTACTTTAGATCAGATTGGTAATATTTTTCATCTGTAGCCGCAGGTCGCCAATTCCTTAGAAACTCAAATACTTTTCCCTGATCATAGCTTTTCCCTTTTTCCAGATATGCAGAATTTTCTGTATGCAAAAGTTTCCCATTCCCACCCAAAATTAGGAATACAGGAAATCCAAATCTTTGCGGGAATCCGAATTTTTTAAAAGTGGCGTAGTTCTTATTTTCTTGACTATAATTTAAATGATAAATGACGAAATCAGCTTTTAAAATAGAATCAATTTGCTTATCTTCTTTCGTAAATTTATTAAATGCGATACACCAACCGCACCAATTTCCCCCTGCCTGAATTAAAACATATTTTTTTTCTGATTGGGCTTGCTTAATAGCTTCAGAAATATCTTTCGATGCATTAGCTGTTGGATTATATAATTTAATGGTATCAATACCATTTGCCTTAATAAAGGAGATAGCAAAACAAAAGAAAAATAATAAGAAGACTTTTTTCATTGAATTTTTTTTGACAACTAAATAACAAATTCCAACCCCCGGTTTACACACTAAATATAATAAATTACTAAGAGAGTAAAAAAATAGAATAATCGTCTGCAAAAATTGAGTATTACAGTAAAAGCGCCGCTAGTGCATAATCTGCAACTAAGATTAAGATGCAACTTACTACTACTGCAGAGGTACTGGCACGTCCAATTTCCAAAGATCCACCTTTCACATTGTACCCATAATAGGCAGGAATACTGCTCAAAATAAAAGCAAAAGTATAGGCTTTGTATAAAGCAAAATTGATATTGTATACATTCAAATTCTGGCGAAGTCCACTGTCAAAAATATCTGTAGCCAAGATACCTGATAATGCACCGGCTGTACGCCCACCCCAAATACCTAAAACTGCAGAAATAACTATTAAACAGGGAATGACTACTAAAGAGCCCAATATTTTTGGCATAATTAAATAACTCTTGGTATTAATTCCCATAATTTCTAAAGCATCAATCTGCTCACTTATTCGCATATTGCCCAATTCACTAGCTATTTTACTACCAACTACCCCGGCAAGAACGATACTTACCACTGTAGGAGATAATTCCAGAATCATACTGTCTCTCACAATTTGAGCAATCGTAGAAGCAGGTACCAGCGGACTTACTAATTGATAAGCAGTTTGTATAGTGGTTACTGCGCCCAGAAATAATGAAATGATAACTACAATTGGCAAGGCTCCAATACCAATTTCTACACACTGGTGCATAAACTCTTTCCAATACATACGCCAGTTTTCAGGCTTGGTAAACATGCCTTTTAGCATTAATAAGTAAGTACCGAAATGTGTGAAAAAGGACATGAGGAATAATTAATAATTAGATATTAAAATTTGTAATTAAAAAAGGATAGGTTACTATATTCTGTTTCCACCAAATTTAGATACTTATTAATTAATAACGTATTGTGTTATTAAAAAAATCTTTTGAAGTATCCCTA
>JAYTSC010000045.1:0-2530 GCA_043745885.1 Bacteroidota bacterium
CCAATTACCCAATTACCCAATTACCCAATTACCCAATTACCCAATTACCCAATTACCCAATTACCCAATTACCCAATTACCCAATTACCCAATTCTTAAGAAATTTTTCCCCACCCATTCTTATGTTTCTGTGATCGTAAGAAATTCTTTAACTGCAAATTCTTTGCCAAGCTTAACGTAACATCTTCTAACACTAATTTTTCAGCTTCTGTTCTTGCTAATTCCAATATTTGTTTATCATTAACAATACTGGCAATTTTAAAATTGAGTTCCCCGCTTTGTCGGGTACCTTCAATATCTCCCGGACCCCGTAATTCAAGGTCTTTTTCGGCAATTTTAAAACCGTCATTGGTAGCACACATTATCTTGATACGTTCCTTTGCTTCTTTGCTTGCTTTCATGCCCGTTAATAATATGCAAAAACTTTTCTCTCTGCCCCTTCCTACCCTTCCCCGCAGCTGGTGTAGCTGCGACAAGCCAAATTTTTCAGCACTTTCCACCACCATTACGGATGCATTGGGAACATTTACTCCTACTTCAATTACTGTGGTGCTAACCATGATTTGAGTATCTCCATTTACAAAGCGGGTCATATTAGTTGTCTTTTGTTCGGCAGGTTGCCTGCCATGTAACATACTAATGTGAAATTTCGGTTCAGGAAAAAAACATTTTACTTGTTCATAGCCTTGCATCAGATCCTCATAACTCATTTTCAAACTTTCTTCTATTAAAGGATAGATGATATATACCTGTCTTCCTTTATCTATTTCCGAGCGTACAAAATCCATTACACTTGCTCTTGCTGTTTCATAACGGTGTACGGTAGTAATCGGTTGCCTTCCCGGAGGTAATTCATCCATCACACTATAATCAAGGTCTCCATAAGCAGTCATGGCCAATGTTCTTGGTATGGGTGTAGCCGTCATCACCAATACATGGGGAGGTATGGCTGCCTTTTCCCATAATTTGGCTCTCTGCGCAACACCAAAACGATGTTGTTCATCTACAATCACAAGCCCTAAGTTTTTAAACTGAACGATATCTTCAATAACGGCATGCGTACCCACCACAAAATGGATCGTATCATCTAATAATCCTTGTAAAATTCTTCTTCGTTCTTTAATTTTTGTGCTGCCGGTAAGTAAAGCAATTTCAACGGGCATTTTAGTTAGCAATTCACCTAAGCTGTTATAATGTTGTTGCGCCAAAATTTCTGTAGGTGCCATTAAACAACTTTGGTAACCATTATCAGCGGCCAATAACATACTTAATAAAGCAACAATGGTTTTACCACTACCTACATCGCCCTGTAATAAACGATTCATTTGGTGGCCACGACAGGTATCAGCTCTTATTTCTTTGATAACTCTTTTTTGAGCCCCCGTTAATTGAAATGGAAGATATTTTGAATAAAAATCATTAAAATTTTTCCCCACTTTTTCAAATACCACACCCCTGCTTACTGTTTGTCTTTGTAACCTCACTAACTGTAACCTAACCTGCGCAATAAAAAATTCTTCAAACTTAATTCGCTGAATAGATTTTTCTGAAAGCAAAACTGATGCAGGGAAATGTATGTTACGATACGCATCAAAACGGTTCATTAATTGTAAACGGCTTACGATCTCATCCGGAATATTTTCCGGAATATTTGTTGGTTGTATTAAAGAAAACAATGCCTGAGTAAGTTTCCCCAATTGTCTTCCATTAAATCCTCTTGCCTTTAATTTTTCAGTTGTAGGATAGACGGGTTCCAGAAAATTTTTACCATCAGCGTGTGCAACCACATAGGGTTCTATTTCGGGATGAACGATTTGGGGCTTACCATTAAAAAAACCTGTTTTACCAAATACCAAATAATCACTTCCAACATGCAATATTTTAACCACCCAATGAATTCCCTGAAACCAGGCCAATTCAATAATACCTGAACTATCTTTTAATTGTGCTACTAGTCGTTTAGACCTCCCTACACCTACCGTTTCATAACTCAGAAGGGTACCGGCAATTTGTATATACTCTGTTTGAGGATTAATTTCATTGATCTTATTTACCTGGGTTTTATCAATATGCCTATGCGGAAAATGTTCCAACAAGTCCCCAAAAGTAAAAACTGCTAATTCCTTCTTCAACATATCCCCACGTAAAGGCCCAACACCTTTCAGGTATTCAATGGGTGAAGAAAGTATGTTTGGCGTTTGACTGATGGAATGATTGTTTATTTCTGCAATTTAAATGATCACATTTTCACACTTACACCAAATATCCCTCAAAAATTGATATATAAAAAAACCCATCCAATATTGACTATTGACCCTCCACAAATATTACCTTCACCATTATGGAAAAAGAGGTGGTTTTAAGTGGCATTCGGCCAACAGGATTTCTGCACTTGGGTAATTATTTTGGAGCGATGCGCAATTATGTGCGTATGCAGGATACTTTTCATTGCTATTTTTTTGTAGCCAACTGGCATAGTTTAACCACCCATCCCGATACCAAAGAGCTCCAAAATAGCGTGCATCGTGTT
>JAYTSC010000046.1:0-2928 GCA_043745885.1 Bacteroidota bacterium
CCGGAATTGCTTACCGGTATAATTAGTGAGTCAATACTACAAATCAATGTATCCTTGAAGGGAAGTTGAAGTACCGGTTTGTCTCTTACCGTATAATCCAAATGTAGACTATCAATACATCCTTTACTATTGGTTACAACTAAACCAATGTTTTTTATGGCCGGAGTAAGGTAAGTATAGGTTGGCTTATTAATAATAGAAGTATCCGCATCTGTGGTTTCATCACCAAAATTCCATCGCCAGCTGTCAACGATACCGTATTTAGTAAAAGTTTTATCTGTAAACTGGAATGGATTAATAAAACAACTTCCTGTAATGGTAAAGTTGGCTGTAAAGCCCGGATAAACTAAAACCAACATACTGTCTGATCCTTGGCAACCTTTTGGACCAACAACAGAGAGCCTGGCTAAATACCTGCCTGTATCGGAATAATGGAAATCAACAGTTGGGTTCGTTGAGGTTGAACCTGCTTTATCCCCAAATTCCCATAAATAAGAAATGATTGCTGCTGAAGTCGACAGATTTTCAAAATGTACAACTGAATCCTTGCACTGGATAATTTTATCAGGTAGTACGGCCTCAATAAAGTCGCAATTTTGCACTTTCAAAATAAAATCTTTTCGATGTTCTGAAAAAGCTTTGCCATTTCTCCACTCTGTAATGCAAACATTTACTACATACTGTCCTTCAGGTGGCGCAATGCCACTAATAATTCCTGTAGTGGGGTTGATTTGTACCCTGGGACCTAATGGAGAACTACCTGAATAAGAAAAACCATAAGGTAATGATACAAGATTTAAATTATTGGGTGGGGGTAAATTATTTGTTCCACTACCAGAAGTAAACGCATCGCAAAAAGAATAGGTAAGTACATCTTTATCCGGATCTTCTGCCCCAAAATTAAGTATAAAAGATTTATTGGCACAAACAAGAGCGGTGTCTTTTACCAAAAATTGTGGACTACTGTTATGCCCGGTAGCAAGTGTAGCTGTTCCTGGAATTTTGGTTACATAATTACTACCAACATTGGAAATTTGTGAAAGATTGGATACCCTGTCAACCCTACAACAACCTATTCTGGATAAAGTGTAGCCAATTGAATTGTCGGGTATATTAACACTACTTGAATAAGTGGCCATTTGGTAGCAAACATTTACACTTCCTACCAGACAGGGGAATGCCGATGTTTTTAAAGAAATGGTATTTACAGCTCCAATAAGTGGTAACGGTAGTGAAATGACGAGAACATTATTAGCATAAATACCTGCAGTTACATTTTCGTTTTCTAAGAACGGACCGGATGAACTACAATCTCTGAATAAACGAAGTGTAATTTTATAATTACTGGTACCGGCTACACCTGGTCCTAAATATTCGTAAAATAATTCCCCACCGGCTACATGTCTGGCAATTGCCGAAAAGGAACTTATAAAAAATAATATAGTGAAGAAGATTTTTTTCAACTTTATTCGGTAGTTAACAATAAATAAAATCCAGTAATGTTTCGTTTAGCTTTTTTGTTTCTTCCCACATACCCATATGTCCCGAATTTTCTAATATACAAAGGTAGGAAATGTTGGGTAGGCTCGCTTGCTTAAGAATATCCGGCAAAGGCACAGCTATATCCTCTTTTCCTGCTACGAAAAGTACGGGTAATCGGTTGCTTAGTAAAATTTGGGTTCTGTTTGGTCGAAACATCATTGCTTTGTAATATTGCTGTAAAGATTCTTTCGAAAATTGAGCTGCTTCTTCAATTAATGTATTTATTTTTTCAGGATATAATTTTTTAAAACCGGAACCAAATAAATTAGGGATCGTATTTCTTAAGAATGGATGTGGCCCATATGCTTCAATTATTTCAATTGCTTTCTCTCTTAATTTCTTTTTTTCTTCAGTATCAGCAAAAGCGGTAGAATGAATGAGTCCAAACCCATTTAATAAATTTGGATATTTTTCAGCAAAAGCCAAACAAATATATCCACCCATACTGTGGCCTAGTAGGGTACATGAAGAGATTTCTTCCTGCACTAATAATGCTTTAATGCAGTCTGCATAGTCGTCAATAGAAATATAGTCTGGAGTTAGAAGTCTGGAGTCTGGAGTTTGTGAGGAAAGGGTGGTATTTTGATTTGTATTTTTCACTTCCAACTCCCCACTACTAACTCCAGACTCCAGACTCAATCTTTCCGATCCTCCCGAACCAGGTAAATCCGGAATGATAAGTGAGCAATGATCTTTCAAAAATAAAACCTGTTGATCCCAAATACTACCGTCTTCTCCAAAGCCATGTAATAGCAGTACAGCTTTACCTTTCCCTTCTATTCGATAAGAAATCAGCGATGATTGATAAGTAAATGATTTTTGCATGATATTCAGATGCTGATTGAGTTAGTTATATTCAAAAGCATTGCCACAATTATATCGTTAAAAACAACTTTCCCGAAAAATAAGAGTAGTAAAAAAACGCTAGTTAATTAAGCAGCCTATTCATTGTAGCTTTTATCACTTACTTTCTTTGCTGTAATGAATTTATCCCTAATGATAAAACTCAAATAACATTATTTTTTTTGCGAATTATTTTTCTGAAACTGTAAAGATCTTTGAAGCATTAGTAAAACGATAGGAATAAATCCAATATTCAATTGTTGAGGCAGCCAAAACCAGCACACTAAGGTAAATCCATAAATAGTAGAACAAACAATAAAATATTTTTTAACCCAACCTGGTTTTTTCCAAATAAAAAATGATGCAATAACATTAGTTGGCAGAGCCCATAATAAATTATAATTATCTGCGCATGCTTTGTGATCTGTTCCTAACCACATAAAAACCAAAAGCATTCCAATAAGTCCGGTTAGAAGAAATAAAATAAAATCTACCGTATTTGTAACTGATAAGGCAATTTTATTGTTACTGAAACTGATCAGC
>JAYTSC010000047.1:0-2549 GCA_043745885.1 Bacteroidota bacterium
TTCAAAGCCATTTCTGTCTTTCCTGATAATAAATAATTTCTACCCAAATACATATGGGCCCGTTGAAACTGTGAATTAATTTCCAGGGTTTTTTTAAAATAGGCAATTGCTTCATCCGGCCGGCCGGCATGAGTGAGGATATTGCCAAGATTTAAATAGTAAAGTGGTTTCAGCGGATCAAGTTCTATACATTTTTTCATGTCACGGATAGATTCCTTCCATCTACCTGTAGCAAAATAAAGACCACCACCCAAACTATATAATACATCAGGATTCGCAGGCTCAAGACTTAACGCTTTTTGATAGATTCTCTCTGCACCATTCCATTCTAAATCCTGGTATAGTTTCATATTACCCAATTCAAGATAGCCGATTGCAAGATTTTTATTAAGTGTTATCGATTTCATAGCAGCCTGCTTTACTTGTTCACGACCTGTGTTCCTGTCAATATAATTTTGCCATGTTTGTCTTGAAAGTGTTTTAGCCAGTTTTCCCCATGCCATGGCATCGGTAGAGTCAATGGCCAATGCCTGTTTATAAAAATCGGCGGCTTTGGCAACATTATCTTTATCCAGCTTATCATAAAAATAATTCCCCTGCAGTATGAAATTGTAGACTTCTATATTACCAGGGGCTGAGGAAGTATTCAGGAGTTTCAGTTTCAATTCCTGTACAACAGCCTGCGCTATTTCATCCTGTAATTTAAAAACACTTTTAAAATCACGGTCATAGGTTTCACTCCACAAGTGTGCGCCATCTGTTGCTTTAATCAACTGGGCTGTTACACGAATCATATTCCCATCTTTGCGTACGCTACCTTCCAGCACATGAGCCACTCCCAGTTTTTCAGCAATGGTTCGCAAGTCTTCATTCTTTCCTTTGAAGGAGAAAGAAGAAGTACGGCCAATCACTTTTAGTTCCGGAATTTTTGCCAAGAGATTAAGCAGTTCTTCACTCAACCCGTCACTGAAATATTCCTGGTCTTTCCCGGCACTCATATCAACAAAAGGAAGAACGGCTATAGATCTGTTAATCTTTTCTTCAACTTTTGACGATGTGTTTTTATTTGTTGGTTTTTGAAAACTAATATAGATTAAGTAGCCTGCTATAAGAATTATCATTGCAGTAATAAAAAATAGTACTGATTTTCTATACTTAAAAAATTTGTTTTCAATTGATGAAATAACTGGTTTACTAGTTACAATACCTTGCATTTTTACCCGGTAAATGCGAACAGGTTCTTTTACATTTTTAAGATGCGCTGTTTTTACAAATTCCGTGTCAATATCAATTTTATTGGATACATTGTTGTGCACAGATTCGGAAACCCAGATACCACCAGGCGTTGCCAATGCCTGTATCCTGGCTGCTATGTTCACCCCATCACCAAATACATCATCATTTTCAAAAACTACTTCACCCTGGTGAATACCTATTCTTAATTGAAATTCTTTTGCAGCATTACAAGTTTGTTGAATTTTTATTGCAGCATTTACTGCATCCGAAACGGTATTGAAACTGGCCATTACTCCATCACCCAATTCTTTTATCCATCGGCCATTGTATTGCTCAATGATTGGTTTTTGAATTTCCCTGTTCTTTTTCAGCAGGTCAAATGCCATTTGTTCATCCTTGCCCATTAAAGCCGTATATCCGACAATATCGGTAAACATGATGGCAGCGAGCTGGCGGGTTTGGGACATAGAATATGGTTACTCTTTTTTATTTGTCAAAGTCATTTTTTTGTGAATACAGTTGAAATAGCATGACGCACACAACCGAGTATTTGAGAAGGCTGGATATTCGTTGCTTAGTCAGCCCAGTACAAATGCCCAATTGAAAATATAAAATTGAAGGTAACAACAAAAGCTGATAGATGTTCCTCTGACCGATATTAGCTCATAGTATTATAACAGCCGAATGTTATTCCGACAGCCAGCAAAGTAGAAAATAGAATGTTAGCGGATGCCGTTTATCTGTTCGATATATTCTAACGCTTGTTTGCTTAACATCTCATGTCCGCCTTCAAAAATAGTAAGCATAATTTTATTTGTTGTCTTTTGATAATAAATAACTTTATCGTTTATTTTATTATTGCCATATGAAGAAGGAAAAGTTTGTGTTGTAAGCATAGATTTCAAATCTTCTGTCTTTACATATTTAGAAGTATCTGTTTCTTTGAAGTCATACAAAAGTTTGTTATAAAAATTGACTGATTGCGAAATGGGAACAGGGCCTGCATATCCATCATGAATTCCTGCAAAAATTTGCATAATACTGTTCTTCCGTTTTTTAATAGGTGTTTCCCAAAATAGAGGAGAGCGTTCCTTTGCCTTTAGCGTATCAAATATTTCTGTTGTGCCTATGCAGTTAATGATTTCAGAAGCATATTTGTTCTTTCTCACTATTGATTGTCCATACCATGCTACTATATCTGAAGTAGGAACCCATGCCGAGAAAGACCGAATATTATGTCTGGATTTCATATACATCGCCAATGTTGCATAACCGCCACCACTGTGTCCGATTACAAAAATTCGGTTCTTGTC
>JAYTSC010000048.1:0-3243 GCA_043745885.1 Bacteroidota bacterium
CATTGATCTTTTCTGTAATAACAAATTTGAATCCGATCCAATTGTAAATGCCCTGATAAAGGAATTTGGCAAAGACTATCATACAGAAAGCAAAAATGCGCACTGGGGTATATTTTGTTATATAGCTGATTTAAAATTGGATATAGTGCATTATCCGCACCCACTGATTAGTGCCATTGAAAAAATTGATTGCATTCGAATGTATGCCGATAAAGATATTATTGCCATGAAGCTTAACGCTATTTTAGGACGGGGTAAGAAAAAAGATTTTTGGGATATTTATGAGCTGCTTGAACATAAATATGTTCTTGTATTTGATTTATTAAAAATAAATGGTCTTGCGGTAAATGAATTAGCTTGATCCAATTTTCCTGTTAGTTGCAGAATACGGAGCATCTCATCTAAACCAGTTTGGCCAATCGGTAAGGATTGGCCAAAGGAAAATTTTACAAAAAATAATATTGTTAATGCAAAAATGTATTTCTTCATATTAGATACCACAGTACTGGCAACCCTGATCTGAGTTAACAATCTCGGGTTTCCCATTTTTGGCAATGGCGTCTTCCAGCATGTTTTTGCACCATAGAGCATTTAGTGAGTTACTAATACTCCAGCCCATGATCTTTCTGCTGTAAACGTCTATGATGGCTGTCAGGTACATAAATCCGTGTTTCATTGGAATGTAAGTGATATCTGTGGACCACACTAATTAAAGGGTTTTTTACCATTGATTAACAATTAGTTAAGTTTCAAATGCGCACCAAATTGCGCACCGGGTAAATCACTCATTTTACATAAAAATAGATTTAAACCCTGCTTCAATATCCTCGATTTCTTGCGGCTCTAACATGCTTAATTCCTTTTCTTTTGCTCTTGTTGAAATTAGGCCATTATTTTGTTCTAAAAATCGAACCAGCAATGCTATTAGTTTATCCGGCATTTCAAATTCCTCCTCCAAATATCTTTTGAATGTATCGTAATTTGAAAGATATTTTATCTCATTAGGTATAATGTTCTCGACTGTATCTTCTACACAATCAAATAGAAATTCAGCCTGTTTAGTTGCATCAAAAAATCGGTAAAAATCTTTAGTATGATTGATTACATTTACATTATGATTAGAAGTTTCTTTCCATTCAATAAATTCCAATAATGGCTTAGAATACGATTCTAATACTAATCGATAGTCAGTTATATGATCTAGAATTGAAGCTGAAACAGGAAATATGATTCCTTGATCCACAAACTTCTTTTTTGCTAATAGGTGATGTATTAGGTAACGATGAATTCTTCCGTTTCCATCTTCAAAAGGATGTATAAAAACAAAACCAAAAGCAATGACTGTAGCTGCCAAAACAGCATCAAAATCATCGTTTATCAGTATTTTATTTGCCTCAATTAACCCATCAACAAGATCATCAAGATCTTCGTGTTTAGCAGAAATATGGTCGGGAATGGGTTCACCTGTAATCCTATCATGCTCCCCTACAAATCCCCCCTGAATTCTTAAACCCATATGAATAAATCTACTATTCGCGATTACTAAATCTTGTAGTCTATCTAATTCTTCTTTTGTAAGTTCATTAAGACCAGCTTGCCCTATGGCACTTCCCCATCTGGCTGCTCTTTTACTCTTTGGGCTTTCTCCCTCTATTGTAAAAGAAGCCTTTGAATCTTTTAACAATAGAAATGCTGATGCTTTTTGTAATATATCTTTGCCAATAACGGATAGTTTATTTTTATTAATGTTTAGATAGTTCTTTTGGATATGGCTCTCTAATTTTTTGGACTTAGATATTAATGGACAAAATTTGTTACTTCCTGGTAAATTGTTTAATACTAAATGACGTGGAGATTTAATTCCAGATACAGCATATTGTAATGTTGAATCAACAACAAGTACATAGCTTTTTTTCGTCAGATCATCTTTGCCTTTGATTGGTTTGCCAGCTATCCATTCCATTAAAAACCAAATTCTTCTCGAATACTGACCTGTTGGTTCAATACTTACCAATTCAAGCAATTCTTCTTCCGTCAATAATTCAATTAGTTTTGAAAACACCAATAGATTTACCCCTTCATATTTTAATGCAAATACTAGATGATTATGAAGCGCATTAATTAATGTTAGTTTACTATTATCCGCTGGCAAATAGCTAATGGGCAAAACTTTCCATACCTCATTTTCAAGACCATGGTTTTTTTCTGCAACCATCGTCAAAATGAGAGGATAAGGTATTTCTAGACGAAATTTTTGAATAATCGCTGCATAACCTACTGTATATCCTGGATAAGGTTTTTGAACCCCATTAATTATGGGCGCAATATTTGAAATACGGGCGCTAGTATACATTCGACAATAATTACAGGCGCAATATAATGAAATAGCATGATAATTAAAAGTATGGGATCGGCATTGGGCGTTAAGGCATTGGGCATTAAGGCGTAATCATAATTTAGGCAACTTTGAGATCAATGATTAATTTTTTAAAATAATCCTGAGACCAGATTTCTAAATCATTCGGATTTTGTATAAACCTAACCACATCCTCCTTCACATTTTTGATATTTACGGAACCAACCTTTACATATAGCAATTCCATTAATTGCTCTTTAGTCATCAAATTTCCTTTCCAATCTCCACTTTCTACTGCCCTTTGAGAAAGGTGATGTAAATTAAGTTCTACTCCTTTTTTTATATACCACTCCATATCATACCAATCTCTGCCTTTCACTCTATTTTTCCATTTACGAAAAAGTAATGCGTGCATTTTGCCGGCAAACAAATTAGGTAACGTAAAACAATTTACATAAAATGAAAATGGCTTGATCAGCAATTGATTTTCAGTTTCAAAATTCAATGGCGGATCTGTATCAACTTCCACTTTAATTTTGATACTCGGCTTAATTGATAGTTTAATTTGTGGGATAGTATTTTCAAAAACCAATTCACTCCAAACTGTGTCTGATCTTAAAAATGCGGAATCAACACTGGATGTAAGTGATTTCAATTTATGCTTCAAGGTAACATAAATTCCCAAGGCATTAAACTCCTCAATAACGGTATTAAAATATGCATCTAATTCGAAGTCTGGATTTTTTTCTAATAGGGAAAAATCTAAATCTTCAGAAAACCGATTCAACCCATGAAAAATTCTAAGCGCAGTCCCTCCGTAGAATGCCGCATATTTAAAAAAATTAGCTCTGTACAATCCAGCTAAAGCAATTTCTTGCATTATTTCT
>JAYTSC010000049.1:0-8080 GCA_043745885.1 Bacteroidota bacterium
CTGATATCTTTTCTGATCAGTTTCGTTACTTCAATCCCATCCATTAAAGGCATCTGAATATCCATTAATATTAGGTCGATATTATCCTCTGCATTTAGATAATCTATGCAATCCCTTCCGTTTGCTGCTTCAATGATTACCGCACCATAATTATTTAATATGGTGGTAGCCACAAGCCGGTTCATTTCGTTATCATCTACAACCATTATTTTTTTACCAGCCAAAATTCCGGTATCAATCATTACTGTTTCGGCAATAGCCATATCAGCCTGTGTACCCTTTTTTAATTCTAACTCAAATGCGATAGTGGTTCCGGCATTTTTTATACTTTCCACTTTAATGGTTCCACCCATAAGGGAAATCAATTCTCTGGAAATGTTAAGGCCAAGACCAGTGCCTCCATAGCGGCGAGCAACTGACACATCTTCCTGTATAAATTTTTCAAAGATGTTTTCAATAAAATCCTTGTCCATGCCGATTCCTGTATCACTAACCGTGATTATAATTTTTTGGGTATTTATTGTTTCCGATGTGAGGTCACAGGAAATAGTCACTCCACCTTTTTCTGTAAACTTTATAGCATTGCTAATCAGATTAAGCAATACCTGGTTGATACGATAAGGATCACCCAATAGCACTGGTGAAATTCGCTTTTGAGTAAAAGAACTCGCAATACTGATGCCTTTTTCTTCGGCTTTATACAACATTACCACCATTGCCTTATCAATTACTCCCACAATATTAAAGCCAACATGTTCAAGGGTGAGCTTTCCTGCCTCAATTTTGGAAAAATCGAGTACATCATTTATAATAATTAACAGGTTTTCAGCTGCTTTGGTGATGGTTTCGTTGTAAAGTTGCTGTTTATTTTCGAGTCCTGTTTTTGCCAGCTGGTGAGACATTCCAATGATTGCATGCATAGGTGTTCTAATCTCATGACTCATATTGGTCAGAAACTGATCTTTAGAGCCCATAAGTTGCTCTGCCAGATTTTTGGCCTTCAATAATTCAGTTTCCACATCTTTTCTTTGAGTGATGTCGATTCCAAAACCAATAATTAATTGTAACTGACTTTTCTCATCATACACCGGAACCATCTTTCTTAGATGGGTAATGACTCTGCCGGATGGATCTGCCTGACTGTCTTCCCATTCTATAACCTGTCCTGTTCTTTCTACCTGTAAATAATTTTCTCTTCTTTTTTCGGCTATAGAAATATCCCTATTCCTGTAAGCACAATATTCAAAATCGTCCTTACCTATAATGAATTTTCTGAATTCATCGTTTTTAATAGCTCCCGGATTTACAAACAGATAACGGTAGTTTTTATCAAAAACAGCAATATCAGTTGGAATATGATTAAGAATGGTTTCGTAAAAAGCCTTTTGTTTATCCAGCTTATCCCTAACTTTTTTTCTTTCTGTAATGTCACTGATAAAACCAATAAATGAACGTTTGCCTTGAATAATAATGGTAAAAATGCCCAATTCTATATCTATTTCAGCATTGTCTTTCCGCAGGGCGGTTATTTCAATTGTCTTATTTAAAATAGGCCCATGGTCTGTTTCCAGAAATCGTTTCATTCCGTCTGAATGGGCTTGCCTGTATTTTTCCGGAATGATGATTCCTGCCAGGATTTTTCCAATGACTTCTGAAGCTTTCCAGCCAAAAACAGATTCTGCTTTGGCATTCCAGTCGCGGATTTTTCCTTCCTCATCCATCACTACAACAGCATCAATCGAGTTATCAAAAATAGCTTTGATTTGTGCTTCGCTATTTCTGAGTGCTATTTCTGATTTCTGAAGCCTGCTCACCTGTAACCTTAATTCAAGCAGCCTGGCAACCTGTTTACCCAACGCACGAAGGCTAAAAAGTTGTAATTCTGTAAGGGTTCTAGGTTTTTGATCTATAACACATAAGGTACCTAATGTATAACCGGTTTCCGAAATGATCGGCATCCCTGCATAAAAAACAATCTTCGGATCACCTGTTACCAGTGGGTTATCATAAAAGCGATCGTCTTTTAATGCATCAGGTACCACTAGCATCTCTTTGTTTTGTAAAGCATGCCCACAAAAGGCAAGTTCTCTAGGGGTTTCAGAAACATCCAGCCCTTTTCTGGCTTTAAACCATTGCCTATGTGAATCAACAAATGTAATCAGTGAAATTGGGGTTTCACAAATCTGTGATGCCAAATGAACAATATCATTAAAGTCTTCCTCCACTTCCGTATCCAGAATATCATACTGCCTCAATATGTTAATACGTTCAGATTCGTTTTCCGGAATTAGGCCTGGCTTCAATATCTTATTATTTAAAATGAACTATTTTCTTTAGATTCAAATAAAGCATCTCATTATTTTGAATTATTTCCCCTCAAAATTACCTGAGATAGCCCAATATCTTCAACATACTCTGCGCTGTTTGTTCTTTAGCATATACCCAATCAATTAATTTCCCGCTCTTATCTTCCTCTACAATAATATGTTTGGGCGAAGGAATGAGACAGTGTTTAATACCTCCGTAACCACTAATCTGATCCTGGTAAGCACCAGTATGAAAAAAGCCAACATACAATGGTTCTTTATTGGCAGTTTCATCTTTCTTATCAGGTGAAGCAATTTTAGGTAAAAAGACTTCATTGATATGTTCTTCAGAATCGTAGTAGTCATGGCTATCGCAGGTGATCCCGCCTAAAACAACTCGGTGGTATTCATTGTCCCATTTATTAATAGGCAACATCAAAAACTTTTCACCAATGCCCCAGGTATCGGGCAAAGTGGTGATGAAAGATGAATCGATCATATACCAACACTCACGGTCGTTTTGTATTTTTTGACCAATCACACTATAAATATGGGCCATGCTCTCTCCTACCGTAAAGCTGCCAAATTCTGTATAGATATTGGGCATGGGTACTTTGGCTTTGTTACAGGCCTTTTTAATATTTCGCACCACTTCATTTATCATAAACTGGTAATCATACTCAAAACCCAAAGAATGTTTAATAGGAAAACCTCCACCGATATTGATAGAATCTAATTCGGGACATATCTTTTTTAACTGACAATAGAGGTTGATGATTTTATTTAATTCAGACCAATAATACACATCATCCTTAATGCCTTTATTTAGAAAGATATGTAGCATTTTTAATTGAAATTTATTTTCATATCCTTCAATCTCATCTACATAAAATTCTAAAATATCTTTTGCTCGGATACCTAAACGTGAGGTGTAAAATGGAAAATTGGGCTCCTCTTCCGCAGCAACCCGAATACCTAAACGGAAAGGCTGTTTTACGCTTCTTTTATAGGCAAGTAATTCTTCTTTATTATCCAATATTGGGATTACATTTTTAAAGCCGCTATTGATTAATTTAGCAATACGGGAAGTATAGTTTTTTTGTTTATAGCCATTGCAAATAATATACGTGTCTTTATTTATTTTTCTTCGTGCGTACAAACGATTTACAATATCAATATCGTAAGCATAAGAAGTTTCTAAATGGATATCATGTTTTAAGGCCTCTTCAACAATAAAAGAGAAATGCGAACTTTTGGTGCAATAACAATAAAAATATTCGCCTTCATATTTGTGCTTTTTAAATGCAGCCTGGAACATTTTTTTGGCTTTGCTAATCTGCATACCAATTTTTGGCAAATAAGTAAGCTTCATGGGCGTACCATATTTATCAATTAAAGATTTCAGATCGAGGCCATTAAATTCAAGATAACCATCATCATTCTGGTCAAAACCTTCTTGGGGAAAATGGAAAGTTTGTTTAACCAGCGAGGTGTAGGAATTGTTCATTTACGTATTAGGTATGGGCTGTGAAATAAAAAGCTATTTTTTTGCAGCACAAAAATAGTAGTTTGTACAGTACTAGAAACAAAAAAAACCGAGCGTAATCAATTACACCCGGTTTCACTATTATTAAGGCTGAAATCTATTTAACCGAATCAACCAATGATTTGAAACTGGCCGGCTCATTCATAGCCAAATCTGCCAATACTTTACGGTTTAAATCAATTCCTTTAACACTTAATTTATTGATGAATTGGCTGTATGTCATCCCTTCTTCTCTTACTGCTGCATTAATACGGGCAATCCATAATTGACGATATTCACGCTTCTTTAATTTACGACCTACATAACTGTAAGTCATCCCTTTTTCTACTATATTTTTGGCAACGGTATAAACGTTTTTACGTTTACCATAATAGCCTTTGGCTTGTTTCAGGATTCTTTTTCTCCTGGCTCTGGATGCAACTGCATTTTTTGAACGTGGCATTTTATTATTTTTTTTAAGTAAGTTATATAGCTACAACCTGCTTGATTTTTAAATTTGGATGGCGACTTGGAATGATCCCGATTATCCTTTTAAACGTAATAAACGTAAAACGAAATCTTTGTTTGGTGCACTAACCAAACCTTTTTTGTTCATGGCTCTTTTGCGTTTTTTTGATTTTTTCGTGAGGATGTGACGTTTGAAAGCTTTCTGGAAAGTGATCTCACCTGTTCCAGTTACTTTGAAGCGCTTTTTGGCGCTCGAGTTTGTTTTTACCTTTGGCATATATAAATAATCTCTAAAAGATTACACCCTGCTGGCGGTCCTGAACAGACAGGACACTTGTTGAGCCATGTGGGAAATGGGGTGCAAAGGTATGTGGGATAAGGGAGAATTCAAAACCCTAGAGGGTTTAATTAGTAATTAGTAGTTAATAATTAGTAATTAAGTATTTACACATTAAACTAATTATTAACTACTAATTATTAATTATTTCTTCTTCCCTGTTTTGGGAGAAAATATAGCGAACATGCGTTTTCCTTCTAATTTGGGCATACTTTCCAGTACACCTGCTTCGGCTAGTCTTTCAGCAAATTTTAATAGGAGTAATTGTCCGCGGTCCTGAAACATGATTGCACGACCTTTAAACTGAACATAGGCTTTTACCTTATTTCCGTCTTTTAGGAATTTTTCTGCGTGTTTCGCTTTAAAATCAAAGTCATGATCATCGGTGCCGGGAGTAAAGCGTATTTCTTTTACTTCACTTTGCTTGGAATTGGCTTTCATTTCCTTTTCCTTCTTCTTCTTTTCGTAGAGGAACTTTTTGTAACCAATTACTTTACAAACAGGCGGATCGGCGGTTGGAGATATTTCTACCAGGTCTAGTTCCTGTTCTTGTGCAATTTTCAGCGCTTCAGAAGTGGGATAAACGCCAACAGTTACGTTGTCGCCAACCAATCGAACTTGTAAGGCCCTAATTCTTTCGTTTATACGGTGTTCAGGCTCCGGCTGCCTATTAAATCTGGGATTAAATCTTCCGCCCCCTCTTGGTGGTAATGCCATTAAAACTTGTTTAGTGAATAATTGATTTGTTGATAAAGATATACATATTGTTGACTACTCGCCTGATTTACGGTTTTCTATTTCCAAGACCACATTTTCAATAAAGGCAGCAATATCCTGTGTTCCCAAATCACCCTTACCTTGCCTTCGAACGGACACATTATTTTCATTCATTTCTTTTTCGCCCAAGACCAGCATATAAGGAACCTTCATTAATTCTGTATCACGTATTTTTTTACCGATTTTTTCTTGTCTATCGTCTATTTCAACCCGAATGCCTGCTTTATGTAATTGCTTTTTTACCGATTCCGCATAGTCTATAAACTTATCACTGATGGGAAGAATCTTTACTTGCAAAGGAGCAAGCCAAGCCGGGAATTTACCTGCATAATGTTCCAATAAAAATCCAATAAATCTTTCATGGGTACCCAAGGGTGCTCTATGAATAATTAAAGGGGTTTCTGCTTTATTGTCTTTATTGGTGAATTCTAATTTAAATCTTCGGCCCTGTGCAAAATCAACCTGGTTGGTAGCCAAAGTAAATTCTCTACCGATAGTACTCCATATTTGAACATCAATTTTAGGTCCATAAAAAGCCCCTTCATCCTGAACTTCTACATAGGGAGTGCCGGTTTCTTTAAGTACTTGTCGAACCATTTCTTCAGTTTCTAACCAAAGCTCAGGTTCGTTAATGTATTTCTTTCCAAGTTTAGCAGGATCATGTAAGCTTAACCGCATCACAAACTTATCAATACCGAAAATGCTGAAATATTTAAGGTACATTTCATTTACCGCCTTAAACTCTTCGGCAAACTGTTCTTTGGTACAATAAATATGGGCATCATTCATGTGCAAACAACGAACACGCATAAGTCCAAATAATTCACCACTTTGTTCATAGCGGTAACAAGTGCCATATTCTGCTAATCGGTAGGGTAAGTCTTTGTAAGACTTCTGTTCGGCAGCATAAATTTTATGATGGTGAGGACAGTTCATTGCCTTTAAGTAATATTTGGTACCATCCAATTCCATGGGTGGAAACATACTATCCTGATAATAGGGTAAGTGCCCACTAGTGATATATAGATTTTCTTTGGCAATATGCGGGGTAACTACCCGTTTGTAGCCTGCAGCTTCTTCAGTTTCTTTGGCTAATTTTTCCAACTCTTCAATAATAATGGTCCCATTAGGCATCCATAGTACCAAACCAGGTCCAATATCTTCGTCCATGGTAAAGATGCTGAGTTCTTTCCCTAATTTTCGGTGGTCTCTTTTTTTGGCTTCCTCCAGCATTAATAAGTATTCATCCAATTCCTTTTGATTAGGAAAAGTAATACCGTACACTCGGGTAAGCATTTTGTTTTGTTCGTTACCTTTCCAATAAGCACCGGCAATACTGGTTAGTTTAATGGCTTTGATTAATCCGGTATTGGGAATATGGGGGCCACGGCATAGATCGGTGAATTCACCCTGGGTATAAAAAGTGATTTCTCCATCGGTAAGGTTTTGGAGTAGATCAAGCTTATATTCATCACCCTTTTCATCAAAATATTTTATCGCTTCAGCTTTGGATATTTCTTTGCGAAGGTATTGATTGGCTTTTTTGGCCAGTTCGTTCATTTTTCTTTCTAACACCAACAAGTCATCCTCACTCAACTTCTTATCGCCCAAGTCCATATCATAGTAAAAGCCTTTTTCCAATGCCGGGCCTACCCAGAATTTAACACCAGGGAACATTGATTCAACGGCCTCTGCCATTAAATGGGCAGAGGAATGCCAGAAAGTGTTTTGACCTTCAGCATCATTCCAAGTTAATAATTTAAGTGTGGAGTCGGCGGTTATAGGGCGAGAAGCATCCCAAACCTGGCCATTTACACTGGCAGCTAATACTTTTTTTGCGAGGCCTTCGCTGATTGATTTGGCAATTTCCAATGAAGTTATATTATTTTCATATTGCCTTATTGCTCCATCTGGAAAACTAATATTAATCATGTTTAGCTAAATCGACCTCTTTTATGAGGATTGCAAAGGTAAAGAATAACTACGACTATTCTACCTAAGCATTCCTAATTCATCTCAAAAACCTTAACGCTTCTTTATCAAGGCATTCTGTTTTGCAGGTGTAGATTTGCGTCATGAGATTAAACTTTACTCTTTTCTCTCTTATATTTCTAAGTTTTACAGCCAATGCCCAGAAATTAACAGGGATTTGGCGTGGGTATTTCAGTTCCGTTAATGGTGTTTATCGCGAAGGGGTAATACCAGAGACCTATAAATATGAAGCTCAAATCGACCAACAATCTAATAATAGCCTCGATGGCGTAACCTATTCATATAAAAGCACTGTTTTTTATGGGAAAGCTACCCTAACAGGAATTTTTACAAGTTCCACCAAAAGCTTGATTCTTAAAGAAACCAAATTGGTAGATTTAAAAATAGGCGATAAGAGCGAACCCTGTTTAATGACTTGCTATCTTGACTATATTAAAATGGGTAAGTTGGAAATTCTTGAGGGCACTTTTATTTCCATCAATGTAAAAGACAAAGCTGACTGTGGAAGTGGAAAAGTATATTTAGAAAGGGTTGAAGAATCTGATTTTAAGAAAGAAGATTTTTTAACCAAAAAGAAGAAATTAGATACTACCAATCTTTCCAACAAACCAAAAAATGTAACAATCACAACAATTACAAAACCAATTGAGAAGCCACTTACCCCTATGCCTCAAC
>JAYTSC010000050.1:0-1520 GCA_043745885.1 Bacteroidota bacterium
GTTCCTGGCTATGGGCATGCAGTTTTACGTAAAACAGACCCTCGTTTCACCGCTCAGATGGAATTCGGCAAAAAACATATGCCTGATGATAAATTAGTAAACACGGTTTGGAAAATATACGATACTGTACCTCCCATTTTACAATCCTTAGGGAAGATCAAAAACCCATGGCCTAATGTAGATGCACATAGTGGCGCTTTGTTAGTGCATTATGGGATGGTTGAATATGAATTTTACACCGTTCTTTTTGCTGTAAGCCGTGCACTAGGCGTTTTGGCAAGCTTATGCTGGGACAGAGCCCTTGGATTCCCATTAGAAAGACCAAAATCGGTAACCACAGAATCTGTAAAGTTATGGCTTGAAGGAAAGGATGAGATTTGGGATTAAATACAGCTTTGAGCTTTAAGCTTTAAGCTTTGAGCTTTCGGCTTTTAGCTTTAATAAGTCCGGATGAGTATATACTTCTGCGGACTTTTTTTGTATATTAGTAGAAAATCAGTTAGCATGTCTAAGTCAACTTCTTCAAAAGCGACAACAAAGGTTGCAAAAAAAAGGTTGCAAAAAAAGTGGCTAAAAAAATGATTACAAAAGCTGTTAAGAAAAAACCGGTAAGTACTCTACAAAAAAAGCGAAAGAGGATAGCCAGTTTACTACAAAATACACAGATAAATCTCCCGGACAGCCGAATCTGGTTCCCATTTTTGAAGCACTTAAAGCCCTAATGCTTCCATATGAGAAAGATGAAATGAAAATTCATGGAGGAACCGGCGGAACCGTTTCATTGATCAACCACCGGCCGTTGGTAATTGACGGAAGAAAAAAGCCGGCCATGTGGTTTGCCGGGGCGATGGTACAAAAAGAATTTGTGGGCTTTTATTTTATGTGTATTTACATGAATGAACCATTGAAAAAACGAATCAGTCCGGAATTGCTAAAATGTTTAAAAGGGAAAGCTTGTCTCCACATAAAAAAAGATGATCCCGTTATTTATGGGCAAATTGAAGAGGCTTTGAAAATGGGGTTTGCAGATTTTAGGAAAAGGGGATGGGTGTAAGTCAGTTTGAAAGGAATCCATTTTCTAAAATTAGAAATATAAAAATATTGAAGAGTAAGATTGTTATAATTCAAACGGGATCAGAAATTGATTGGTAGTATTTTGTAAATGAAATGCTTCCCATACTTTGTCGATTTTGCTTTTCAATTCACCAGTAATCATAACTCTCTTAATTATTAATAGGTGAAAAACCTTTCTCACTTAATGCATTAATTACACCCCGAATAAGGTAGCTACTTTCAAAACATAAGGTATATTTTCTTGCGCCTTCTTTTATTGGTTTTAACATCTGCTGATTCACCAATTTTTTAATTATTCGTGATATAATTGCAGGATCTTTATCTCCTAATATTTCTTTTAAATCACTATTTTGTATTTCTTGGTCTTTATCTTCAACCACTCTTTTTAAAATTTTTGCTTCAGTATCAGTTATGAGTTTACGTTGTTCAGAATACGATATGGCAGG
>JAYTSC010000051.1:0-2381 GCA_043745885.1 Bacteroidota bacterium
AAAATTTTAAATAATTCAATTTGAATAAGTGTCCACATGTTGGTTACCTGAAGTTACTTTTAAAAAATAGTCTTCTAATGAGTGTCTTAATTGTAAAGAAAGCACCTGTATATCCATACCCACAAGGTCTTTATGAAATTGGGGAATCTGTTTTTTGTCTAGCTTCATCGTAATAATTGAGCCTTTTTTCGGCTGTAGATGAGTTGCCCAATTACTAACAAGCAATTGTTGTAATGCAAATGCATTATCTAAAGTTTGCAATTCAACAATGGTTTGTGAGGGATCAAATAGTTCTTTGGCATTACCTTCAATAACCTTTTTCCCCTGATCAATTATTAAAACACTTGTAGCAATCTGTTCAATCTCACTAAGCATATGTGAAGAAACGATTACTGTCTTTTTAAGATCTCTACTCAAGTGAAGAATGAGGTTTCTGATATCTGCGATGCCCTGCGGATCGAGGCCATTGGTGGGTTCGTCCAATACTATCAATCTCGGGTCATGTACCAAAGATATGGCGATACCCAATCTTTGCTTCATTCCCTGGGAATACGTTTTTACTTTATCGTTGGCCCTACTAATTAAACCAACTTTATCTAATTGCTCTTTTAGTTTTTGATCAGTTACTTTTATTCCACTTAATCTGGCAAACATTTGCAAGTTCTCATATGCAGATAAATATTTGTAAACATCCGGTTTCTCAATTACGGCACCTATCTGACGAAGTATATCATTGCGATGTTGATTTAATTTTTCTCCAAAGATTTCGATTTCACCTAAACTGGGCTTGATTAAGGTTAAAAGCATTCGTATAGTGGTACTTTTACCGGCTCCGTTTTGCCCTAAAAATCCATATACCTCCCCTTCATTTACAGAAAAGGAAAGATTTTGAACCGCTGTAATGTCCTTGAAATTTTTGGTAATACCGATTACCTTAACAATAGGTTGCATGTACTAAAATATCGGCAAAGTTAAGCTAGTACATTGGTTGAAAGAAGAAAATTTAGTTGACCAATGCATGGGGAAACTTTATTGACTAAAAGAATATTTAAGATTTATTAACTGAATTCAAGTCTCAACTTTTACTTTTCACCCTCACCAATTTGTAAATACTGTTGCAATGCTTTTATATATGCTTCAAACGCATCAATACCGGCTTTAGTGATTTTACAAGTTGTTTGGGGATAATTGTTTTTAAATTGTTTGTTTACTTCAATATATCCCACTTCTTTTAATTTTTGAACTTGCACACTTAAGTTACCGGCAGTTGCATTCGTTTTTTCACGGATATACGTAAACTCGGCCTCCTTAACAGCTATAAGAAGGCTCATGACAGCCAAACGCAATTGAGAATGTAATATGGGATCCAGCTCTTTAAACATTTGCTTTCCGCTCTTTTAAGTATATACTGCGTAAAATGAATCCAGGTATCAACCAATTGAAAATAGCAGCAATGCCATTCATCAAAAAATCATATTTATTTACAGTATAAATTGAAATCACAAACATTATGTAACAAAGAATACCACCTATCAGCATAGGTGTAAATTTCCGTGCAATACCTGTAATCAAAGTTGGAATTCCATATAAGAGTAGTAATAAAGACCCCTGACTGAGAACAAAAGGATGCAAAGGTTTGATGGCACCTGTTTGTAAATTTTTTAACATCAATTGGCTGCCTTCTGCGGCAATCAAATTTTCAGAAGCACCGGAAACAAGATTAAAGTATACTATTAAGGCTATAACACTAATTCCGAAAACCTGCCAAACTGCATCAATGGCTGCACACATATGCGTTTTCACCAAACGTTCTCTTCGTTCTTTAATGTCAATGATTATTTGAGGTATAAAGGCCAACCAAGCCAGGTACCATACACTAAAAGCGCCTGTATCCCATTTGTATTGTATTTCAAAAAAAGTAAAGATCCCACAGAAACCGATAACTGTTCCCCAAAGAATGGGGCCAGTTCCATTTTCATTAAAATTGCTTTTTGCTTTCTGAATCATTTCAGTAATCAGCTGAAGGCTTTTCTTTTCGGTAAGCTCCTTTATTTCTTTCATTTTTAGCTTTTTAGTTTTTGTGACTTTATTCGCAACAAATGTCCGGGTATGATATAACTGGTTAATACAGCCAAACCGCCAATCAATAATTGATATTCATTATCAAAATAGATAGATACTATAACCAAAATAAAATTGAAAAGTCCACCAATAACCAAAGGTTTAAACTGCAAGATTTTCCCGCTTATAAAAGTACCAATTGCATAGAGAAGAATATAATAAGTTAACATCTGGTTATTGGAATGATGATTAATGGCACTAACAATAACCAAAACTATAAATGCTAAGCCCAGAGCAAGCCAAAGGTATTTTAATGCATC
>JAYTSC010000052.1:0-7637 GCA_043745885.1 Bacteroidota bacterium
TTAAAAGAAATGGATCCCTGTACAACTAATGGAACTTTGAAACATTTGGAGCGGTTCAAAAAAATGACTAATTGGGCTACAAACAATGAATGGATAGCAAAAAATCCTTTTGCAACTTACCCGCTAAAATTCAAACACTATTTATTTTTATTTCTTCCTGTTATTTCTTGCAGAAAATCTTCGAGAAAGGCGTACGGGAAAACAAAAAGAAACGCAATATATAAAATCTCTTATACAAGATTGTAAACAGGATACCTCCAGGTTTGATCGCATCTCAGAATGGGTATTTGATCTCAAATCTTTTGACTGGGTAAATACTACTAATGAAAAAATGCTAACTGATTATGCCCCCTCTTTTCAGTTACAGGTATTGCTTAATAACAATACTGGACTTTTCTTACAATAACACTAAATGTTCTTATAACTCCCAATTTCAGTCTTTATTACACTTTCCTATCTTAACGCTCAAAAGTAGCATTCAAATACAAAATTGTTCTCTATTTGTACCTTACAGATCTGAAACTCTTTGCGGTATTGATTAGTTATTTTTGTATCGGGAAGTAGCCAATCCTTACAATAACCAGCATTATATAAACCCACTAGCAAAGAAAATAAGTCCGGTTACTGAAATTACTAAGCTGGCTATCCATAGCGACCTTTTTTTGGTTAGCATGGAGATAGCCGATATAGCAATAGCAATCTGGAAAAGCGTTACCGACTGCGCCAGTTTAACATGTTTGGACAGGTAAAATTTAGATTCGGTCTGTAATTTTTCCGCTTCCTTTTTAATTTCTTCCTGTTCCGATTTATATTTCAAAGTAGCCGATGCATCTGCTAAATTCTTTTTTACCTGTAAAGCTTTTACCTCTGCTTTAATGCCCTTCGCCTGATAATATGACCATTGGTCAGAAGCCTGTATCTGTTCTATCAATGCCTCATTTGAATAATGTCCGGCCATTAAACCGGAAATTGCCGCAAATACGGCCATAAAAGCTGTTGAAATGGCAACGTATCTGAACCAGCCCGATTCGGGCGATTCTTTTATTTTTTCCTGAATAGTTTCATGCAGGTGTTCCGTAGGTATTTCTATCTCTTCCATAGGGTTGAATAGTTATAGGGTATTGATTATAAATTGGCATGCGGAGGATAATCCCGCATCATTGAACCAACTATTAAAATTAAGGTATTCAGTATGTTTTTGATGCATACCATTTTAAAATTAGGATAGCTTTTTCTGATGTCAGATATCTATTTCCCTATTTTCGCTGGCGGAAAGGGTAATTTTGGGGCAAACAGGTATTAATTTAAAGACAGGTGCATCAATAAACGTAAGACTGTTGGCACAAACTTCAGCAACGCTACAAATGAATACTGTTACACATCCAGCATAAAATCTAAAAACATTTTTTAGGACGAGTCACTTTAAAACGTATTAAAATTATAATTAAGGGACGTACTTAAATTATAATTAAGGATTGTGTTTAAATTTTAATGCGAACCAGCGACTAAAAATACTCGAATATTCAACCCTTGATTCGGTGTGTCACGAAAGAGAAGTGCGAGAGTGCTTTTCTGAACTATATAAGAGATGAGGGAAGGCCCCTCATATACGTCTTGTGGGAGGAGTATATAAACCACTTCATGGTGCTGTGATCAAAAGTCATGGTATTGAGCGATGAAGAAAAGGCATCAAAAGGTTTCAGGTGGAAGTATGAGAGCTGAACGAAAGTAAACCGTCCGATGAAGCCTCGAAAGGTCTAAATGTTGACAAAACTATTGGATCGAATCGCTGATAGGAAGACTGTAAAGGACAAACCGCATACTGATTACAGGTCAACCGGGGTAGAGGCGGCCTGCCCCGCAAAGCGGGGAATCTTAGAGAGGCGCTTATATGGAACCTGAGAAACTACCACTACGATGAGCGCAAGCCTTACACAGAGTTGTAATTCAAGGTATCCCAAAAGGGAACCGAAGCGTAGCGGAGTGGCGGACTGAATCGTAGTAGTGAAGAAGTTTCTGTAATAGAAATGGAGCGAAGGGTTCAGCTCATTTGTTTGCACTAAGCCAGACAACATGGAGAAATCTGTGGATGATCAAGTTTAGTTCAATTATGTGTAGGATTTTTCTTACACTAAATGAGAAGAGCTGTGTGAGGTGAGAGTCTCAAGCACAGTTCTGTGAGAGGCTTGGGCTGAAATGCCCTTGCCTACTCGACGATTATTAATGAACAATTGGGTTGTCCGGAGAATGTAATGGTAACCAAGATATATCCTGTTATTTTTTAGCCTGTATAAACTCTATTATTTTGGCATAATTGGATTTGGAAATAGGCACTTCTATTTCCTCCAGGTAGACCGATTTATAAGTTACCTTTTTGATCTGGTAGGAATTTATAATAAAAGACCGGTGGGTTTGGATAAATTGGTAGGCGGGAAGTTGCTCTTTGGCCCATTCGAGTGATTGGCGACAGGTGATTTTTTCTTTTTTAGTAAAAATATGAATATAGTTTCCATTGCTTTCGATATATAAAATATCATTCAACCGAATTTTTACAGTTGAGTAACTGTCTTTTACCAATAAATGTTTTTCTTCTTCAGTTGGATTAACCTTTAATGCTAATTGAATTGCAGCAAAAAAGTCGGCCTGTTTAATTGGTTTGGTAATATATCCCGCAGTTTTGGTATTAATGGCTTTTTGAATAACCAATAAATCAGAATTGGCAGTTATGTATATATAAGGGCAATGTATGGTTTCATCTATTATTTTCGCCACCTGTATTCCTTCCAACTGACCTGCTAAATTGATATCGAGAAGTACTAATTCAGGTTTTATAAGATTCAATATTTCTAAGGCATTTTTTTTAGTATGAGCCATGAATACATTTGGGAGCCCAAAATTTTCCAGTAAATCTTTAATGTGTTCAGCAATTAAAATATCATCTTCTACTATTAATACTTTAATACTGCTCATCTTTTTCAGATTGGTTAGATAGATTAAATGTAAGTATAAATACAAAACGATTGGTACCTTCTATTGTATACTTGCCATCTAATTCACGACTGAAAATATTAATTAGCCTGTTTCCTATGCCTTTTTTCGGAGCAGTTCCCTGTGAGATACCATTTCCATTATCGCTGTAATAAAGTGAGAATTGGCCAAGCGCTTCAGTTTTCGTTATTTTAATAGTGATTTCTGGATTTGATATATTATGAAATGCATGTTTAAAAGAGTTACTTACCAATTCAGAAACAATCATCCCTAATGAAATGGCAGGCTTCATGGGCATAGAGATATCATCTGTTGCCAAATGAAAAACAATACTATTGGTTGTATCTGATACCATGCTTTTGAAATGCCCAACGAGTTCGGCCAGATATTTTTTAATGGAAATGTCGCCAAAATTTTCATTGTCATATAGCATTCCATGTACCAATGACATGGCATTCATTCGATTAGAAGTACTTCGAAGGGCACTCTTGGCTTCATCGGGTAAGTCGCTGCGCAACTGCATATCGAGAATGGCGATCATGAATTGCAGATTGTTTTTAACGCGGTGATTGATTTCCTGCAGTAAAACATCTTTTTCATTATTGTGCCGATCAATTATTCGATAACTATCCAGTAATTCTTCTTTTTCTTTTCTCAACAGAACCGTCTGTTCTTTTACTTTTCTTTCCAATAGATGATTGATGGCCAATTGCAGTTTCCCTTTTCTTCTGTAATAATAAATCATGCCACAGATAATCAGAAAAACTATGATAATTCTAAACAACCAGGTATTATACCAGAAATTGTGTACTTCCAGTTGTAAAGACGTCGACATAAATATCTTTCCATCGTCCCTAGCAACTAAATAAATTTTGTAGCTACCAGGAACTAGATCACTGATAAGAATATGTCCTTTGTTGTCAACTGACCGAAAACTGCTGTCGCCATTTTTTTTGATCAGCAGGTATTGAATATCCAGGTAGTTCTCTCGCCCCCAATATTTAACAGTATAATCAACAGTTAATTTTTGATTCGGAAGAATGGATAAAGATTTCGTTTTCCTCCATGCTACATTATCAACCATGACCTGGTCAATGGAAAAATAAGGGGAATAGCTCGTATTTTTTTCGAAGACAGCATCATACAAAATTTTCTTTTTGGGAAAAGGCAAAAACATTGGCCAATATGGGTTTCCCAAGGAGTCTAATAATACAGTCGCATTATTAGCGGTATAAAAACCATTGGACTGGCTAAAAATTTTGTGACTTTTTATTGCCATCCCCTCCATAAGAAAATATTCGGTACTCTTGTCCGTGGTGATCCAGATTTTTTTGTCGGCAGATTGAATGATACTTAATATTTTGTTTGATTTCAGGCCATTGTCTTTGTTTAACTGATAAGCTTTATTTTTAGTAAGAAACAGCAATCCATTGTTTTCTGTTCCTACTATTGAGATGGCAGAATTAAGGCAGTAGAAATAATTTACCTGATCTGTAAAGGGTTTATCATTAATTTGAAAAGTTTCAATAATGCGGTCTGAAAATCTTTGCAGTCCAGTAGCAAAACCACAATAGATCATCCCGGCAGCATCAGTAAAAAGCCGACTTGGTATGTTTCCCAATAAGCCCGTTTTTTTTGAAAAGTGCCAGAATTTTTTTTTGTCATAAACGATCAATCCATCTGCTGATGTGCCAAACCAGATGTATTGGTTTTTATCCTCTTTTACTGACTGGCAGACACCACTCCACCAATCTCCGGATAGGTTAAATTGTGTAAAATAATCTCCTTCGCCTTTTACCGGGCCTTCTCCATAATTGCCCATCCAAAGTGTACCATCTTGTGCGAGAATTCCATCCTGCGGGTAACTAAAAAGGGATCCTCCGTTTGGGGTAACATAAGTATACTGAGTTATTGTTTTCCCTTTCTGATATTGCACGCCAAAACCATTCGTAAATATCCATGTGCCGTTTTTATTATCCTTTACGGTATTACCCACTTCTTTTAGTATTGGGTTTTGAAAATTTTGGATAAAAAAACTGTTTTCGTTCAGCCTTGAAAACCCGGTTCCATAATCTGAGATCCAGATATTTTGGAAACTATCTTCAAAAAGAAAAAATGGATGCCTGCTTTGTAATCCATTGTTTTCGTTGATAAACAGCTGCTTTGTTTTACTATAATAGTAGAGTCCTTTTCCATATAAAGAAAGCCATAAACCGCCGGGTGCTTTTATAATATCAAATATCCTTTCTTTATAAGTTCCAAAAAACGAGTATTGTGTGGTGTCTTTTGTGCCGAGATTGATGAGCCCGCCGGTAAATCCCCCAAGCCAGATCCCATTTTCATCTTCAAATGTTGAAAAAATATTCGGGTATTTCGCATTCGTTGAATGATAAAACATTCGTAAAACCCTATCTTTTTGAAGCATCATCAATCCAGCTCCACCCATTCCAAAATAGATATTGTCTTTTTTGTCTACTAAGGCTGAAAAAATAAAATTGGAGGGCAGACCACATTTTGTATCGTATATTTTTATAGTAGTATCACTGATACATATGGCGCCGTTTTCTTTTGTGCAGATCCATACCCTTTTCAAATGATCTATCCGGATGTTATGACATCTCAATTCAGTAAAATCCAGTTCTTTACTTTGTGGTGTAAATAAAGAATCATGTTTTACATAAAACAGTCCCCTGTCTGTTGCTACCCATAACTTTTTTTGTTGATCAAAGGCAACTGCGGTAATACCGGAAATATTTAAACCGCTTTTCTGGGTGTATAAATTATAATGATAGCCATCATATTTTATTAACCCGCTTTCTGATGCCATCCAGATATTGTGCTCATTATCTTCTGTTATGCCTAAACTGTTATTGCCGATAAAACCATGTCGCCTGTCGCTATAACTAATGTTAAACTCCTGGTTATCTCTTGTTAAAAGAGGTTGCGCATTCTCTGTCTGTGAAGGAATTAATTTTTTACCGGAACTGGTAAAAAAACCGGTTCTTGGTGTAAAGGGCTTATTCGATAAAATTTCTACACCAGGATCAATTTTTATTGACACAAGTGAAGAAACTGTATCCTGATAAATCGTCTTAATCATTTTTCTCTTTTGCGGAATACTCGGCATGATTTCGGGAGAAGCATGGGCATTGGTGATTTTCCAATTAGCTGATCCTAATAGTACAGGTTCGCTAATTTGCCCAATTGCGCAGTAACAAAAATGCAATAATAATATGAATGATATAAAACGCATCAGAAAATCTAAAATAAGAAATTAAGGGTAGGAAACTTGTTTTTTGGGACGGATAGCCATTTTATGCGTATGAATAAATTGATTCATGTTAAGCAACTGAATGAAATCAGAGTCTGGGTATGGACGGTTTAACGGTAAAAAATGGATTTTTTTTTCAATTCGTCCCTCCCCAACGTCATTTCAGCACATTTTTGGCAATTAGCTTGCATGAAAAAAATACAGAAGATAGATTGTCTAAGTTTTTGTTTTCAATAACATTTGAGTGTAAAAATTTAATCCATCCTGTGTGTCCCGATTTGTGCGTTTATTTTTTATTGTGAATCGTAGACAAATAGAAAAGTTATCCGGATGTAAAAAATCCGTCTTATCTGATAAATAAAAGGAAAAGGTATATGCCTTTATTGAATTTATACCAAAACCTGCAAACCATGGCAATAAATGTACCTGGCAATTTGGCTATTCCTTCACTTAGAATCATTAGTGTAATACCATCAGGTCTTCGCAGATATTTTAAAATGCCGGTAATAATAACAGCGGCATTTTTTTTGTGTTCAGTGGGTGTGAAAGCACAAGCCGGCGCTGCTATCAATTTTGATGGGGTGGATGATTATATTCGCATCACTAGTCCATTTTATCAATACACCAATTCAATAACCGTTGAGGCCTGGGTAAATACTAGTTCTACAATATGGGCAGGTCAAGCCACTGCTAATTCAGATGATATGAGTACCAACGTGTGGCTTTGGCACAAATCTGAGTCTGTTGGTTCTGCCTTTACCTGGTATGTAAATGATGGAGGAACCTGGAGAACAGTTGCTTTACCGAGTCTTATAGCAGCAGGCTGGCACCATATTGCAACAACAGCCGATGCCTGCGGGTTATTTATTTATGTAGATGGCGTATTAACGGCTTCCTCGGCCACGGGCATCAGTTCAGGAATCCGGAACAATTTAAATTCAATTATTGATTTTGGAAAGGATCCCCGTTATGCAGCTCAGGGCGGTGGCGATGGTATAATCCGTTTTGCCTCCTTTAGTTTGGATGAAACTCGTATCTGGAGCAGGTCACTGTCGCAGCAGGAAATACAGGCACATAGTGGTTGTGAACTGATTTCTGGTCAAATGACCAACTTGCAGGAGTATTACAAATTTAACCAGGGAACTTCAAATGCAGATAATGCAGCAATTACTACAGTTACTGATGCCAGTGGAAATACAAGAACTGCAACCATTAATAATTTCGCTAAAACAGGTCTTATCTCAAATTTCATTGCACCGGGTGGTGTAACAACAGGAAACAACTGTTCTGCCTATGTTGATCCTGGTGTTGTTATTACAGGTAATATGGTGGTGTGTTCAGGTTCTTCAGCAACCTTAACTGCAGCTACCACAGCCAC
>JAYTSC010000053.1:0-6910 GCA_043745885.1 Bacteroidota bacterium
AGTTTTTCTTCATCAAGCCAAATCTCATAATAAGCACGTGTTTTCGGCTTCAATAGTTCACTAATTTTATCTGCATACACAAATACTTCCTTGTGGGAAATAGATTGAAAGGGGTTTGAACTACAGGCAACATTTCGGTTAATGTCTCCACAAGTAGCTATTGAGTCTAGTTGTGCCGAATCAAATGCTTGAATAGTAGGTTTAATTTTTGATTTGACCAAACCATGTAACTGTATGGTTTGACGTGTGGTTATTTTTATAACTCCGGTTGAATTTTCTCCGGCTATATGATTTACAGCCAGCCAATTTTTTGCAGTCATAAATCCCCCCGGTAAACGTAATCGAATCATATAAGAATATAATCGATCTAATTTTTTAGCTGCTCTTTCTTCTCTTCGGTCTCTATCATCTTGTTGATACATCCCATGAAACTTAATGACTGCTTGATCCTCTTCTCTAATGGCACCTGTAATCTCATCTTGTAAGCTATCAAGAATAGAACCACGAAGATGGTTGCTGGCTTCTTTAATTTTTTCTATTGAGGATTTTTCTGACATATTTTCGATTCTTAGCTTAGGGCTAAGTTTTGTTGTTTTCTCTTTTAAATTATTTGTTTGCTAAACTGTTAAATATTAATAAACCTCTTTTGAATATCTACCTGCCTCTTTCAATTGATTAAAATAATTCTTAGCTTCATCTAAAGAAAATTTGCCGTATTGTTGAAAAATAGATAGGAATTCATTTTCTACCTCTATACTCATTGGTGCTTTTTCGCCACATACATATACATAAGCCCCGGACTTTATCCAATCATAAATTTCTTTAGAGTGCATTTTCATCTTGTCCTGAACAAATATTTGTTTGGGTTGATCCTTTGAGAATGCAAGCGTCACTTTATTTAAAACTCCTGTTTGAAACCAATCTTGTATTTCAGTCTGGTATAAAAAATCAGAAACAAAATGTTCTTCGCCAAAAAAAAGCCAGTTTTTACCGGTGGCGCCAGTGGCATCCCTTTCACTTAAAAAAGATCGAAATGCTGCAATTCCTGTTCCGGGTCCAATCATCAATACATCTTTATCTGGTGCAGGTAAACGGAATCTTTTATTTTTCTGAACAAAGAAGCTGATTAATTGGTTGTGAAATAAGCCGGCTAAATAGTCAGAACAAAGTCCAAATTTGGGGTGTTGATTTAATGTAAACATATCTTTCTCAACAGTTAAATGAATTTCTCCATTATGCGCTGCGGGTGAAGAGGCAATCGTATAAATTCTTGGCGATTGTATAGATAGAGCTAGTAATAGTTCTTCAAATTGTTGAACATCCTTTACAGGATATAAAGTAAGCAATGAAAGCAGATCCATTTTAGTTTCCGGAATCTCTTGTTGTGTAATAGCCGCATACTTTTTCACCACACGTTCATGTAGAAAAGTAATATTCAGCTTCCTTTTCAACAGGTCAAAAACAGTATAATCTGCCCCGTTAATATGGATATTTTTATCTTTCGAAATACCGGTCTTTGTTATGATTTCATTTACAAGCTCTAAGAAATTCTCAGGTACCACACCGATTGAATCGCCCGGAGAATAATCAACCTCCTCTGCCAATAATTCAATATGGTGGGTTTTAGTATTAGATCCCCAATCCTTCAAATTGGTATTTGTTAAAATAGTTCCTGTATATATTTTCTTATTAGATTTAGTCTCATTTACTATTTGCGTTTTGGCAACTGTAGCAATGGCAACAGGTAAATTTTCAAGTGATTGTATTACATCATCAAACCATTCAGCTGCATCTGATTCATAATCAATATCACATTTTCTAATTGGGACAATACATTTGCCGCCCAACTTTTGTAATTGGAGGTCGACATCTTCGCCTGTTTTACAAAACATCGGATAAGAAGTATCGCCTAATGCAAGAACACTGAATTGTAAATTATCCAGCCTAAATCCATTTAAATGAATATGGTCATAAAATTTCTGGGCGGCAATTGGCGGTTCACCATCACCCTGGGTACTTATCACTACAAATAAATTTTCTTCCTTAGTGATATCTGTTAAACGATATTGATCTAGACTAGTCAATTTTACCAAAAGCTTTTTTTTCTTTGCTTTTACAGCTAGTTCAGTTGCCACTCGTTTTGAGTTGCCAGTTTCAGTTCCATATACAAGTGTTATCTTTTGGGGAATAATTTTTGTGTTCGTTTCTTCCTGCGCTAACTCTTGAAGGTATCCACCATTACTAATAAGACTAGATATGTATCCATTGATCCAAATCAATTCATCTTTTTTGGAGCTAGAAATTAATTCTGTTAATATTTTTTGCTTATGCGCTGTCAGCATTGGTATTTACGGATTCATGATTAAGAATATTGTTGTCCATTTTGTTGAGTGGTTTGAAATAATAGTTTCTAAGATTACTGCCTGCAAACCATTGAAATGATTCATGAAGAGCAACAACTTTGCCAATTATGATCAATGATGGAGAAAGAAATATTTGATTCTTTAATTTTGATTCATACTCATAAATATTTGAAACATACACTTGTTGATAAATAGTTGTTGCCTGTTCAACAACTGCCAAAAGTCGATCATTCCCAATATTGTTCTCGATTAGTTTGCTAACTAGTTCATCTAGTGTTTCTGAAGACATATAGAAAACAAGTGTATCATTTGTAGTAGCCAATTCTTTCCAGTAACTTTCTTTTATTATGTCTGAAGCGTAATAGGTAAGCAATCTTACCCCTGTTGCATACCCTCTTCCGGTAAGGGGAATTCCTGCATAGGCAGCTGCACCTGAGGCAGCCGTAATACCCGGTACAATTTCATAAGGTATTTTATTGGCGACTAATACCGCTAATTCATCTAAGACGTTCGAAAAAAAAGAAATATCTCCGCCTTTTAAACGCACCACAAATTTTCCCTGTAAAGAATATTCAACCAATAAATCATTAATGGTTTCTTGCGGGGTTGAAACACCTCTTCTACACTGTTTACCCACTTGGATTATTTGTGCAGAAGGTTTTACATAACGTTGAAGTATTACTTTGCTTACTAACCTGTCTGTCAACACTACATCAGCCTGCTGTAGATAATTCGCCGCTTTTACAGTAATCAAATCAGGATCACCCGGGCCTGCACCTGCAAGAATTACTTTACCCATCTTTAAGGAATTAAGCATACGCTTCTTTTAAAACAATCCTTCTACTGATAAATATCTTTCTCCTGTATCATAATTAAAAGTCAATACTTTTCCTCCTTTGGGTATATCAACCAATTTTTTAGCTACTGCAGCTAACGAAGCACCGGTAGATACACCAGCTAGTATGCCTTCTTCTTTTGCTAATCGCTGTGCATAAGAAAATGCCTCCTCTTTTCCAACTTGAATAATCCCATCAAGAATTTTCGTGTTCAGAATGGAAGGAATAAATCCCGCACCAATACCTTGTAAAGGGTGAGGAGCTGGTGAGCCCCCACTTAATACCGGAGAAAGTTCTGGTTCAACTGCAAATACTTTTAGTTTTGGATACTTTTCTTTTAAAATTTCAGCAACGCCCGTTATATGTCCACCGGTACCTACGCCTGTAATTAAATAGTCAATTCCCTCAGGGAAATCATCGATTATTTCTTGGGCGGTTGTCTTTCTATGAATTTCTGTATTAGCCGGGTTATCAAATTGCTGCGGCATCCAGGCACCGGCGGTAGAATTTACTATTTCAGTTGCCTTTTCAATTGCTCCTTTCATTCCCTTTTCCCGAGGGGTTAAAACAAACTCAGCACCATAAGCAGACATGAGTTTTCGTCTCTCCACACTCATGCTTTCAGGCATAACCAGTATAATTTTATATCCTTTCACAGCGGCCACCAAGGCAAGACCAATACCTGTATTACCGGATGTAGGTTCAACGATAATGCTATCTTTATTAAGAATACCCTTTGCTTCGGCATCTTCAATCATAGATAATGCAATCCGGTCTTTGATACTGGCACCTGGATTGGTTTTTTCCAGTTTGATCCATACTTCATGATCTGAACCAAAAAGACGATTAATTTTTACATGTGGTGTATTACCAATGGTTTCGAGAATGGAATTTGCTTTCATATTTTAAATCGGTTTATATTTTAGGATGTTGACTATTGATTAAATAACAAAGTTCAGAGGTTCAGGAAAAGGATTTTTGTCTCTTACTTTTATTTCACTTTTATGGTAAACAACCGAATAGGGTTGAACACTATACGTTAACCAAACATTCCCACCCACGATACTATCGTGTCCAATAATAGTGTCTCCACCCAAAATGGTTGCACTGGAGTAGATCGTTACATTATCTTCAATAGTTGGATGCCTTTTATTGAAGACATCTTCTTTGGTTACATTTAAAGCCCCTAAGGTTACTCCTTGGTAGAGTTTAACATGATTGCCAATAATTGTTGTTTCACCTATTACGATTCCTGTTCCATGATCAATTGAAAAAGCTTCTCCTATTACTGCCCCAGGATGTATATCTATTCCTGTTTTACTATGGGCATATTCAGTAAACACCCTGGGTAATATTTTTACACCTTCTTTCCAAAGCAGATGAGATAACCGATATACCGCTGTTGCATAAAATCCCGGGTAGGCAACCAATACTTCTTCCTCCGATCCTGCAGCAGGATCAAATTCAAGAATGGCCTGTGCATCTTTTAATAATTTCTCGAATAATATAGGAATTGCACTAAAGAAATCATCGGTAATTTTTTTTAACTGACTAATATCATCAATGACATCAACAACTAATAAAGAAAATTGTTGTTTCAACAGTTCAAATTCCTTATTAATGTCTTCAAATGAATTTTGCTGTTTATTTCTGGGAATAAACAAAAGATCAAATAATTCATCAATAAACTGATATGCCTTTGTCCGATCAGGGAATGAAACTACACAATTCAAATTTCGGTTATGTAATTTTTTTATAAACGCTTGTGTTTCCATTTTTATAAATTCATGATTACTTTTGTTGCTTCAATTATATTTTATTGTATTATACAAGCCCCTACGGTTACATTGCTTGTTTCATCAATTAAAATGGCACCACCATTTACCCTCAAATCAGCATAAGCGTCAAAGGGTATTGGTGAAGCAGTTTTGATAGTAGCCCTTACTATGTCATTTAACTGTACTTTATCCGGAGCATATAGTTTTTCTAAAGAGTTGACATCCAATTTATATTGGATTTCTTTTACTACACTTTTTACTACCCTGCTATTGATCTGCAAAATATATCGATTCCCTTCAATTAAAGGTTTATTTCCCATCCAACATAAAAGTACTTCTAATTCTTGTTCCACTTTTGGAAGATCGGATGAGGCAACAATTACATCTCCACGGCTAACATCAATATTATCTTTCAAGTGTAGTATGATACTCTGGGGTGCAAATGCCTCTTCGATTTCTCTCCCGTTTACTTCAATTGCTTTAATCGTACTTTGTAAGCCCGAGGGTAAAACCGTTATCCGATCTCCTTTTCTATAAATACCACTCAATAGTTTTCCTGCATAACCTCTATAATCATGTAAAGAATCTGTTTGTGGTCGGATTACATATTGAACAGGAAATCGAGCATGAGTAAGGTTAATATCTATCTGTACTTCAACATTTTCAAGTAAATGTAATAACGACTCTCCTTCATACCATGAAAAGTTTTTTGATAAATCAACAATATTATCCCCATTTAGTGCACTGATGGGTATATAGGTAATATTTTGTAAACCTAATGATGAGGCAACAGCAGCAAAATCAATAACAATATTATTATAAGTATCCTGTGAATAATCTATCATATCCATTTTATTGATTGCTACAACCACATGTGGGATATTGAGTAATGAAGCGATTATTGAATGTCTGCGGGTTTGTTCAATAACCCCATTTCTTGCATCTACTAAAACAATTATTAGATCAGCATTGGAAGCCCCCGTAACCATATTTCTTGTGTACTGAATATGTCCGGGAGCATCAGCAATAATAAATTTACGTTTAGGAGTTGAAAAGTATTTATAGGCTACATCGATAGTAATTCCCTGTTCCCGTTCTGCACGCAATCCATCGGTAATTAAAGCAAGGTCTATATCTCCCTCTTCTCTGTTTTTTGTTTGCCTTTCTATTGCTTCCAGTTGATCAATCATAATTGATTTACTGTCGTATAGTAAACGTCCAATTAGGGTGCTTTTTCCGTCATCTACGCTGCCGGCGGTGATGAATCGTAGAATATCCATTATAGTTAATAGTTAATAGTTAATAAGAGAAGTTCATTTTGAAAGACTATGATTTTTCGACAATTTTTATTTATGTACAATTATGAATTATGAATTATGAATTAAAAATATCCGCTTTTTTTTCTGTCTTCCATTGCAGCTTCTGAAACACGATCATCAATTCTTGTTTCGCCTCTTTCACTGGTTTTGGTAGCAATAATCTCACTAATAATGTCGTCAATAGTTACTGCAGAAGATTCTACTGCCGCCGTACAAGTCATGTCTCCCACTGTACGGTAGCGAACTTTACGGATACTGATCTTATCCGTTTCTTCGCGCACTATAAATTCTGACAAGGCTACTAATTGGCCCTCCCATTCCAGCATTTCCCGATCATGGGCAAAGTAGATGGAAGGCAATTCAATATTTTCTCTCTTTATATAATTCCAAATGTCTAACTCTGTCCAATTACTAATGGGGAATACTCGTACATTTTCTCCTTTATGAATACGTCCATTGTAGGTGTTCCAAAGTTCCGGACGTTGAAGTTTGGGATCCCATTGACCAAATTCATCACGAACAGAAAATATTCTTTCTTTGGCTCTTGCTTTTTCCTCATCCCTTCTCGCACCACCAATACAAGCATCAAAATTGAATTCTTGAATCGTATCAAG
>JAYTSC010000054.1:0-5623 GCA_043745885.1 Bacteroidota bacterium
GGTAATCGTTCTTGGGTAAGGGAAGGTGAAATGAAAGCCACCAAATTGGCAACACCACTTGCCGAAATACTAGACAGGGCAGGCTATAATATTATTGGATGGGATTTGGAGTGGAATTTTAACCATAAAACTGCTCGACCCGTTCAATCAGCAACAAAACTGGCTGCACAAGTAGATAGTGCTTTTGCAAAAAAAGATACGCATGTAAATAACCACCTGGTAATTTTAAGCCATGATAGAATGTTTCAACGCTCTGCTGATGCAGATTCACTGGCCAAATTCATACATATTCTTAAACAAAACCCTGCCTATGTGTTTGAAACAGTTGACCATTATCCAGGTCTGAAAAAGCTTCGTTAGTATTCTAGTCTATCTGCCATCCCCCCAATTTTAGTATTTTATTAATTATCTACCGATCAAAACCCTTCTTTGTTTTCGTATATTTGTTCTCAATAAAACTTACAACTATGGCAATTTTTAAATCGGGTAATCCCACACTCACACAGAAAATGTTTGATAAAAGCATGAGTTTAGATGCAGGTATGCAGGGAATAATGAGTGTTAGGGGAGCTATCAATAAGTTTGGTTTTTTAATGATTATGGTAATTGCAGGTGCTGCCTATAACTGGCATTTGTTTGCAGAAGGACAAAACAACCTAATGAACACTTTGATGATGGTGGGCATATTTGGCGGTCTGATTGCAGCCATTGCCATTTCATTTAAACCCAACTGGGCACCTACATTGGCTCCTTTGTATGCATTATTGGAAGGCTTATTTATTGGTGGTATTTCTGCCATTATGAACGCAGCATTTGCAGAAAAATATCCCGGTTTAATTATGCAGGCAGTTGGACTCACTTTTGGCGTAGCCATTGCCATGTTTTTATTATATAATTTTCGAATTATTAAGGCAACAGAAAAATTTAAGTCTGTTATTATTGCCTCTACTTTAGGAATTGGTATTTTTTACCTACTTACCATTGTTTTGGGTTGGTTTGGAGTAAATGTTAGTTTCATGACAGACAGCAGTTGGTTAAGTATCGGTATCAGCCTCTTTATTGTAGCCATTGCTTCTTTGAACCTGATTTTAGATTTTGATATGATTGAACAAGGAGCTGAAAGAGGTGCACCTAAATTTATGGAATGGTATGGTGCATTTGCATTAATGGTTACATTGGTGTGGTTGTACATGGAGATTTTACGTTTATTAACTAAATTGGGAAACAATAAATAATTACCACTTGATAAAATACTAAAAGCCATCCCGATTTCAAGGATGGCTTTTTTATTGGGATTAGTTTTTAGGCTTGTTAAATAAAAGTAACTTCGGCTCAGCAATTAAAAAGGGTTAGTAATGGATTTTAACAAACAGAATTTTACAAACGAAGAATTGCTTCGTATCTACCGCAACCTTCTGTTGCCACGTATGATAGAAGAGAAAATGCTCGTTCTACTTCGGCAGGGAAAAATTAGTAAATGGTTTAGTGGTATTGGTCAAGAAGCAATTTCTGTGGGTTGTACAATGGCCTTACAAAGCGATGAATGGATAATGCCGCTACACCGAAACCTGGGTGTATTTACTTCGCGCCTGATGCCTTTACAAAAATTATTCAAACAATGGCAGGGTAATAAAGACGGTTATAGTAAAGGCCGCGAAAGAAGTTTTCATTTTGGCAGTAAAGAACATTTTATCTGTGGAATGATTTCACACTTGGGTCCGCAATTGGCCATTGCAGATGGGGTTGCCTTGGCTTATCAGTTAAAAAAAGAAAAAAAAGTATCACTTGCATTTAGTGGTGATGGCGGTACCAGTGAAGGTGATTTTCATGAAGCACTAAACGTGGCTGCCGTATGGGGTTTACCGGTAATATTTGTTATCGAAAACAATGGTTATGGGTTAAGCACTCCGGTAAATGAACAATACCGTTGTGAAAGTTTAATTGATAAAGCCAAAGGGTATGGAATGGAAGGGGTACGCATTGATGGGAACAATGTATTATCTGTTTATGAGACTATTAAGGGTGTTCGTGAATACTGTATCGAAAACCAAAAGCCCTACCTAATCGAATGCATGACTTTTCGTATGCGCGGACATGAAGAAGCCAGTGGAACAAAATATGTACCCAAAGAATTATTTGAAGAATGGGGAAGAAAAGACCCCATCAAAAATTATGAACAGTTTCTTATTGAAGAAAAAGTAGTAACCGAAATGGAAGTGGCATCTATGCGCAATGAATTTCGAGAATACATAGAAAGCGAATTAAAAATTGCTTATGATGCCGAAGGTATGGTAGTTGATGAAGTTGAAGAACTTAAGGATGTGTATGCGGAGAAGTCTGGAGTTGGGCGTGTGGAGTCTGGAGTTAGCGTAATAAATACGCCAGACACCACACGCCAGACTCCAGACTCCCAACTCCTATCTCCAGACTTGCGATTTGTTGATGCTATCAAACTGGGTTTACAGCAAGCAATGTTACACCACCCCAATCTCATTCTCATGGGGCAGGATATTGCGGAATATGGGGGTGCTTTTAAAATTACGGAAGGCTTTGTTGAAGCGTTTGGAAAAGAACGCGTTCGCAATACACCATTATGTGAAAGTGCGATTGTGGGTGCAGCATTGGGATTGAGTTTTGAAGGATTCCCTTCGGTAATGGAAATGCAGTTTGCAGATTTTGTAACGGTAGGGTTTAACCAGATTGTAAATAACTTAGCTAAAATACATTACCGTTGGGGACAAAATGCAAATGTAGTTATTCGCATGCCAACAGGCGGAGGAGTAGGAGCAGGCCCTTTTCATTCACAAAGTAATGAAGCCTGGTTTACACATGTGCCTGGATTAAAAGTAGTATATCCTGCAACACCACATGATGCAAAAGGTTTATTGATAGCGGCTATTAATGATCCCAATCCTGTTATGTATTTTGAGCACAAAGCATTGTACAGAAGTATCAGCGGGATGGTACCGGATGATTATTATGAAGTTGAAATAGGCAAAGCCAATATTGTAAAAACCGGGGAAGACATTTCGATAATTACTTATGGAGCCGGTGTACATTGGGCGATGGAATACCAGGAACAACATCCGGAAATTTCATTATATATTTTAGATTTGAGAACTTTATTACCATTAGACTATTCTGCTATTAAAGAAGCAGTTTTTAAAACAGGAAAGGTTTTGTTATTACATGAAGACACATTAATGGGTGGATTGGGTGGCGAAATTAGTGCCTGGATTAGTGAGCATTGTTTTGAATTATTAGATGCCCCGGTAATGCGATGTGCTTCTTTGGATACGCCAATCCCTTTTCAAATAAATTTAGAGAAAAATTTTATGGCTAAGAGTAGGCTAGATACCTATATTCTAAAATTGTTGAATTATTAATCGGTAGCGCTCTGTGAATCTCAGGTTATCTCCTCAGTGTTGATTTTATTTCATCATTGCGTATTAAAAGAATAAGAGATCAAAGCGCAAAATTTGTAAAACCATTTCTATGAATGTATATTCATTTAGTAAACAATGTTTGGTTGCTTGTTTGTTGTTTTCTTCTGTATTTGTTCTTGCTCAGACAAATATGAATAGTAAGAATCCGAACGCTGCCTATCAGCCACCTTCTTTTAAAGATACAGGACGACTTACTAAAATTTCTAAGCTCTTCCCGACAATTGAAAAAATGTATAAAGACTATGCAGAGAGCAACCATTTCCCCGGTTATGCTTTTGGGGTAATGGTTGACGGAAAATTGGCATTTTCGGGTAGTGGCGGATTTGCAAATTTAGATAAAAAAATTCCGGCTTCAACAAACATCCTTTTTAGAATCGCTTCTATGAGTAAAAGTTTTACAGCCATGGCTATTGTAAAACTGCGTGATGAAGGAAAATTAAAGTTAGATGATCCTGTGTATTTATATATTCCCCAAATGAAGGGACAAAAATTATCAGCAGATGCTCCCGAGATTACGATTAAAAATCTGCTGACACATTCAGCCGGTTTCCCCGAAGACAATCCATGGGGCGACAGACAACTGGCAGACACTGAAGAGGAATTAATTGCCATGATCCAAAAAGGAATTTCTTTTTCTAATAGTCCGGGCTTAATTTATGAATATAGTAATATGGGATTTGCCATGTTGGGATATATCATAAAAAAAGTTACGGGTATTCCTTACAGTCAATACATAGCTGACAATATTTGGAAGCCATTGGGAATGAAAGAAGCCGAATGGGAATATTCAAAAGTTCCTGAAAACAAATTAGCACAGGGTTATCGTTGGTTAAATAATGATTGGAAAGTGCAACCCATGTTACACGACGGAATTTATGGAGCAATGGGTGGTATGATTACTTCTATAGAATCCTTCAGTAAATATGTGGCCCTTCATCAATCTGCCTGGCCGGTGAGAAATGATGCAGAAACAGGTACGGTTAACAGAAGTGCTATTCGTGAAATGCATCAGCCCTGGCGCTTTGCTTCAATGAATGCTTCTTATAAATATCCTAATGGTCGCACATGTCCAATTACTATTTCCTATGCCTATGGGTTAAGGTGGACGATTGATTGTGAGGGCAGGAAAACCGTTGGACATAGTGGTGGTTTGCCTGGCTTCGGAAGTAATTGGGCGATCGCTCCGGAATTTGGGATTGGTGTAATCTTTTTTGCCAATTCAACGTATGGATCAACTGCTTTTGCAAATACTATGGTATTGGATGAATTGATCAGACAAGCGGAATTGAATCCGATGCAGTTACCCCCTTCTAAAATTCTTACACAGAGAAAAAGTGAGTTGGTGAAATTATTGCCAGAATTTAGTAATGCTAGCAAATCAGGAATTTTTGCTGAAAATTTTTTCCTTGATTACTTTCCTGATTCATTAAGAAAAATTGCCTCTGAAATTTTTAGTAAAGCAGGAAAAATTAACGCAGTGGGAGATATCATTCCTGAAAATCAATTACGAGGTTATTTTATGATGGAAGGCGAGAACGTTAATATCAGGGTTGGTTTTACACTTACTCCTGAAAATCCGGGACTTATTCAGGAATATAATATCACTTCAGTTCCGAAAATTTTGAAATAGTTACGCTAGTTAAAAATGGCTGGTTTTTTAGTCAAATCAATAGAATAATTTTTCGCCAGTGTTGCTCGTCTGATCACAATTGTTCGAAAGAGCGTATTAGCCTTTATTTCACATAAAGACGCGTAAGGAGCAAAGGCGCAAAGCGCTTCTTATCGACTTATTTCTTCTTTCTTTGCGACTCCTACAAAGGCAAGAGACTTGTTTATTGTTTCAATGGCTCACCTACTTTTATTGAACAATCATGCCCTGGTTGTCCGTGTGCGGGATTTAATTTTAATCCTGCACTAATAATAGCATTCACTTTTACAGGGGTTGCTGCCGGAACAACAGCTTGTGCCGGAGTTAAAGGCTTACTTGTTGGTTTTGAATTTAAAGGAGAGCCAACAGGTATATCACATCGATGATTAGGTTGTCCATGTGCCGGATTTAATCCGGTAGCAGAACTTGTAGAGGATTTAGTTGGAGCAGTTGTTGGTTTAGGTACTGGTGCTATTTGAAGAGGTGCTGTTTGAACCGGAACAGAACTAACAGTCGAATTATTTTTTCC
>JAYTSC010000055.1:0-6546 GCA_043745885.1 Bacteroidota bacterium
ACTTAGTAAACACTTTGCGCGAAGTTAGCTTGGCTTGTGTTTGCTTTTCACTTCATTCATAAATTCTTTCGCAGGCTTAAATGCCGGAATAAAATGTTCAGGAATATGTACCGCAACATTCTTTTTAATATTACGCCCAATTTTAGCAGCTCTTTTTTTGGTAATGAAGCTGCCAAATCCACGTATATAAATGTTTTGCCCATTTGAAAGGCTATCTTTCACTTCTTTAAACATGGTTTCTAAAGTAACCAAAACATCTACTTTTGGGATACCAGTTTTGTCTGAAATCTGATTGATGAGATCTGATTTTCTCATTTTATATAATTTATTTTATAGATAAGACCTTAAAATACGATAAAAAATTTGATATATACAAGAAAGATAGTGTAAATTTTATAGACGTTACTAATTGATAGATAAATGATTCAATCCAACTTAATTTAATTGCCCCCTAACACATGTAAAATAATTTATATAAAATAACAACAATAATTCCTGTAATCTGTTAAATCAGCAATATTTGCCCCCTCTGATGGAAAAAGAGTTCACCCGATTATTAATGAAATGGCATACAAGCCAAAATAAGCGTGAAATGCCCTGGAAAGGTGAGACGGATCCTTATAAAATATGGTTAAGTGAAGTGATCCTTCAACAAACAAGGGTATCACAGGGCACATCGTATTATCATAGTTTTTTAAAAAAATATCCCACCATACATCACTTATCCAAGGCAAAAGATCAAGAAGTATTTAAACTCTGGGAGGGCCTTGGCTATTACAATCGTTGTAAAAACCTGCTTTTTACTGCACGCGAAATTTCAAAAAACAGAAACGGGGTTTTTCCTTCGACCTACTCTGATTTATTGGCATTAAAAGGAGTTGGCCCATATACTGCTGCTGCCATCGCCTCTTTTGCTTATAATTTACCAAATGCAGTTCTAGATGGCAATGTATTTAGGGTGCTTTCCCGCTTTTTTGGCATCAAAACACCTATCGATACGGTTAAAGGAAAAACCTTGTTTTCTGAAATGGCACATCGGGTGCTTGCAAAGAAAAAATCAGCCTTGTTTAACCAGGCGATTATGGATTTTGGCGCAACAGTTTGCAAACCCTTTTCGCCTATTTGCACAAATTGTTCTTTACACAAAAGTTGCATAGCCTATCAAAAAGGAAGGGTAAATCATTTACCGGTTAAGGAAAAGACATTATTACGAAAACATCGTTGGTTGTATTACTTTGTTTTTGAGTGGAAAGGGGAAATTTTACTAAATCACCGTATAGAAAAGGATATCTGGGAAAACTTATTTGAATTTTACCTCTTAGAAGGGGAGGAATCTATTAAATGGGATAATCAAAAGATTACAATTTGGTTAGCAGATCAGCTTGGAATTGTGAAAGCTGAATTAGAATATATATCCCCAATTATGGTACAACAATTAACGCACCAGCAAATAAAAGGACAATTCATAAAAATACGATTAAGCCAAAAGCCCTCTATATTAAAGGGTTACCAATGGGAGACAAAGAAAAGCTTACCAAAGTTTCCCTTCCCAAAATTCATTACCGGCTATCTGGAAAAGTACCCCATACTTTAGATCTGTGTTTTTATCTCGTTATTAGATAATAAACTCAGGTGTTCGGAAGAATTCAAGAAAAGTCCGCTAAGAAAGAAGAAATAAGTCGCCAAGAAGAGCTTTGCGCCATAGCTTCTAATGGCCTTTACGTGAAAGAAAGGCTCAAACTCTCATCCGAACACATGTAGATAATAACCAACAACTAAAATTTATTCCTTCTATTGAATTTGTGCTTAAAAAAAGTTATTTTTAAGAGTTAATAGTCAACCGTGCATAAAAAATAATAATATGAGAGGCGTTAACCGAGTTACACTAATTGGCAATTTGGGAAAGGAACCGGATATCCAACACTTAGATGGGAATATCGGAGTAGTTAAATTTCCGTTAGCTACTACAGAAACGTATAAAGACCGTACAGGTAAATTAATTTCTCAAACTGAATGGCACACGGTCGTTTTGTGGAGAGGGTTAGCCGATTTGGCACAGAAATATCTGCACAAAGGAAGCCTTGTTTATATAGAGGGTCATTTACGTACCAGAAGTTGGGAAGACAAAGGGGGTACTAAAAAATTGGCAACTGAAGTTGTAGGTGATAACCTTATTATGTTAGACAAACGTGTTGAAGGAAATAGTTCACATAGTAGTTTAGATTCGCCGGAGGGTTTTCATGGGGATGACATACCACCTTTAATTGATCCCGTTGAAAAATTACCATTCTAATTGAATCGTATAGAAACAATACTTTTGTATAAGAGAGAAAATCGGAATAGTCATAGAAACGGATCTATCTCATTTTTCATTTAAAACCCTTGTTTTGGATTATTATCCTGCGGTAGCATTATTTATTCAACCAACATTGTTATCGGCCCTGCAAACACAAGGCGTTACAGTTCTGGTAATGGTTTTGTTTATGCTATTATTTCTTTCATTTGTTTTATCAGGTTCAGAAGTAGCTTTTTTTTCCTTAAACTACAAGGACATTAATAACCTGAAGTCAAAACAACAACCGCAATATAAACGAATTGTCGACCTTTTGGAAGAGCCTAAACGCTTGTTGGCTACTTTATTAATTGCCAATAGCATCATCAATATTTCTATCATTATCATTTCAAATTTACTAATTGACGATATGTTCAATTTCGAAAAACTTGATGCAGTGTGGGTAGAATTTTTGATAAAAGTGATTGCTGTTTCATTCTTATTGGTATTATTTGGAGAAGTGATGCCAAAAGTATTAGCTACACAGAATAATGTTCGTTTTGCAAAAGACTTCGGTGGCATCATACTGGGGATTTCCTACTTATGTAATGGCATGAGTAAGCGATTGGTAAAATATTCAGATCTGATTGAAAAAAAATTAAGCACCCGGCCAAATGGTTCTTATAGTTTGGAAGAATTGGATCATGCCATAGATTTAACTACGCAAAATACAGCTACGGAAAACGAGAAAAACATTCTTAAGGGGATTGTGAAGTTTGGTAATATTACCGTAAAACAAATAATGAATACCCGAGTGGATGTTCATGGGATTGACCATACCATTTCTTTTGGAGAATTGGTGACCACCGTTAGAGATTTACATTACAGCAGATTGCCCGTATATAAAGAGGATCTTGATAATGTAATTGGCATGATACATACAAAAGATATGATTGCTCATTTACATGAACCCGATGATTTTGACTGGCACCCCCTGATGCGGCAGCCTTATTTTGTTCATGAACAGAAATTTATTGAAGACCTTCTAAAAGAATTTCAATCCAAACGAAATCATTTTGCAGTAGTGGTAGATGAATTTGGTGGCACTAGTGGCATAGTTACTTTGGAAGATATACTGGAAGAAGTAATTGGAGAGATAAAAGATGAATTTGATGAAGAGGAAACCGGCTATAAAAAGATTGATGAGAATAATTATATTTTTGAAGGAAGAACCATGATCAATGATGTTTGTAAAATAATGGATTTACAAACAGATACATTTAATTTGATAAAAGGGGAAAGTGATTCTTTGGCAGGACTAGTTCTTGAATTGGCGGGTGAAATTCCGCAACCCGCTAAAATGGTTAGCTCAGGTGATTTTGATTTTACTGTTTTAGAAGTTGAGAAAAACCGAATTCAAAAAGTAAAAATTTCGATAAAACAAAGTCCTGAGAATTAAGTATCTTTTAGAATGGATAATATGGTGCTATTTAATTGTCGGCGGTTATTGGTTTATTGTAAGAACAAGATAGGTGATGGTACAGTCTGGGTGGTAAATGATTTGTATAATAGTAAAATAATGATAAGGTATACCCGTGTTTACGGACTTATAATAATCTTTCTCCTTTCTTGTAATAGTAATTATACCGCAAAACCCAAAGGGTATTACAAAATTGATTTCCCTGAAAAGAAATACCGGCTATTTAACCAAGTGGGTTATCCATATTCTTTTGAGTATCCGGTATATGCAACTGTAGTAAAAGACAGTACTTTTTTTGGGGAAACAACAGAAAATCCCTGGTGGATTAATATTGATTTCCCACAGTTTCAAGGGAGAATTTATGTAAGCTATAAAGAAATCGGAAAAAATAAATTCGACACGCTGATTAAACATTCATTTACTTTAACGGGTAAGCATACATCTAAAGCATATTCAATAGAAGATACTGCCATCGCTACTATTAATCATATTCATGGTATGTTTTTTACTATTGGGGGAGACGTAGCAACAGCTAACCAGTTTTTTCTTACTGACTCAACCAAACATTTTTTAAGAGGAGCTTTGTATTTTGATGCCACCCCAAATGCAGATTCATTGGGAATGGTCAATAGTTTTTTATTGGAGGATATGAAGCATTTGATAAATACTTTCAACTGGCGTAATTAATTATCATTTTTTGGAAAGTCATCAGTTTTCCAAATATTAGGTGTGTTAGGCATATTTTTACATGATTAATTTGAAAAAAGAATGATAGCTATTGATAATGTGCTCATCAGTGAAGCGATAATAGAAGAACAATTTGTATGTGATTTGGATAAGTGCAAAGGGGGTTGTTGTGAAGACGGTGATGCTGGGGCTCCTATGGAAAAATGGGAGATTGACAAACTAAAAAAATATTATGAAGTAATTAAACCCTACATGACTGAGGAAGGCATTAAAGAAGTTGAACGACAAGGGAAGTTTTTGTATGATAAGGAATTCGGGTGGGTAACACCTACCATTAATGGAGCTATTTGTGCTTATGGTATTCGGGATAAATGGGGCATTATTAAATGTGGCATAGAACAGGCGTTTAATGATGGAAAATTAGACTGGAAAAAACCATTGAGTTGTCATCTATTTCCTATCCGAATTCAGAAAAGCAAACGGGATCCGGATATGGAATATATAAATTATGAACCAAGGGAAGATCTTTGTCAGGCTGCTTGTAGTTTAGGTAAAAAATTAAAGATGCCTGTGTATGTTTTTTTAAAAGATTCCCTAATTAGAAAATATGGGGAATCCTTCTATGATACGCTGGTTGCAACAGCAGCGCATATGAAGGAACAATAACAAATTAATTTTTAAAGAATGAAAAAGTCAAATACCCTTTTATCGTTCCTGAACTGAAATAAACAATTAAACACATGAAAGACACTGCAGCCTCCTTTATTGCCAAGAGTACCATTAAGGCAGCCGACCTGGAACATAGACGTAAAATTAATTTCAATATCAGTAAATATAATGCGGTTGTGCCACAGGGTAAACAACAGTTTGGCGGGCAAGTAATGTTGGCCCGAGAAAAAGCAAAAAACAGGAAATGGGATGCTATTGAACATTTAGACAGGTACCTGGTAGAATTTGAGAAAAAAATTACCGCACGCGGTGCCAAAGTTTTATGGGCTGAAAACTCGGCTCAGGCTTTGGAGGAAATAGGTAAAATATGTAAAGAGAAAAACTGTAAAACTTTGGTCAAAAGTAAAAGTATGGTGACCGAGGAAATTCATTTAAACAGTTACCTCGAATCGATTGGCATTGAAAGTGTTGAAACAGATTTGGGTGAATATATTCAACAACTAGATGGAGAAGCCCCTTACCATATAGTTACGCCAGCAATGCACAAAAGCAAAGAAGATGTTGCCAAATTATTTGCAGAAAAATTAGGCACTCCTTCCGGATTATCGCCTGAAGAGTTAACCTTAGTTGCCCGAAAAATTTTACGAGATAAATATGTTCAGGCAGAAGTGGGTGTAACCGGAGCCAATTTTATTGTAGCAGATATCGGTGGTGTTGCCGTTACAGAAAATGAAGGAAATGCCCGGCTAAGTTGTGCATGGCCTAAAACACATATTGTGGTGGTAGGTATAGAAAAAGTGATTCCTACTTTACAGGATCTTTCACTTTTCTGGCCGCTATTAGCCACTTATGGTACAGGACAAAAAATTACTGTTTACAATACAATTTTATCAGGCCCTCGCCAGTTGAATGAAACGGATGGTCCTGAAGAAATGTTTGTTATTCTTTTAGATAATGGACGTACAAATCTATTAGCAAATCCTACTTCAAGGGAAGCTTTGTATTGCATACGTTGTGGCGCTTGTTTAAATGCTTGCCCTGTATATAAAAATATTGGCGGTCACGCTTATGAAACAACCTATAGTGGGCCGATAGGAAAAGTAATTACCCCCTATTTAAGCGGAATGGATGAATATAAACATTTAAGTTATGCATCATCCTTGTGCGGCAATTGTACAGAAGTTTGTCCGGTTAGAATAAATCTCCATGAATTATTATTGGATAATCGACATGAAGCAGTTATGCAGGGTTCCAGTTCCTTAGCAGAAAGAATTGCCTGGAAAGTATGGAAAACAGCCAGCCTAAATCGTGGTTTAATGAATATGGGAAATAGTCAATTAAAAAACTGGGTAGTAAATAAAGTCTTTAAGGGATGGACCGCACACAGAAGTGATTTGGAGTTTAGCGAAAATACTTTTAATGATATGTGGCGGAAGAA
>JAYTSC010000056.1:0-2865 GCA_043745885.1 Bacteroidota bacterium
CCATTCAAACTTCTTTCAATACAGTCATTTACTCTTTTTTCAATACTTTCTTTTATCCCTGATCTTTCCCTAAATTTTGGATAGGTGGAAGCAACCGCAGCATAATTATTACCCCAAGGTTTTGTTCCTGCTTCCAAATGACAGTTTTGGCAGTTCATTCCATTACTGATATGTGCCACTTTTCCTTTTGGTCCCAGAAAGAAAGATGTATTTTCAATTAGGTTTCGTCCGTATCTGATTAGTTCACCATCTGCATCAACAGGTAGTTGATAGATGCCGGCACCTGTCCAGCAATTATTTTCATCAGTAAAATATTGTTTTTTAGATGGGTCATATACTTTCCAAATAATAAAAACAATACCCAAACCAAGAGCAGCCGTAATAAAAATGATCAGTTGGAGGGTAGAATGTTTCATCAATTAGTGGGGAAGTTTTTCTCTTAGCTTACCATATATCCAGGTTCCGAAAATAGCACTTAGTAAAGTAACAGAAATCACAGAAACACCAGTGCCAATTTGTGCAAATAAAGGACCGGGGCAAGCACCCGTCATAGCCCAGCCAAAGCCAAATAATAAACCACCGATTATCTGTCCCTTATTAAATGGTTTAGATTGTAAATCAATCTCTTCTCCATAGATCGTTTTTATTCCTTTTTTTTTGATTATAAATATCGACAAAGCACCAACAGCAATTGCAGAACCAATTACACCAAACATATGAAAGCTTTGTAGTCGAAACATTTCCTGAATCCGAAACCAGGAAATCACTTCAGATTTAGTAAGTACGATTCCAAAAAGAATACCTACAAATAAATATTTGAAATTATACCACCAAGGATGTTTTAATTCACTGGTATTGATACAAATGGAATCTAATGATCGAGTTTCAAAATCGGTATTGGTTTCTTTTTGTTGCATAGTTACATTTTTAAAATAAAGGGCATGATTAGATTCGCCATAATAAACCCACCCACCATAAAACAGACTGTGGCAACTAAAGAGGAAAACTGAAGATTGCTTAGACCCATAATCGAATGTCCGGAAGTGCAACCGCCGGCATATCTGGTGCCAAATCCCACTAAAAAACCGCCTAATACCATTATCAAAAATCCTCTGATGGTTAACAGATTTGCCCAGCTAAATAGGTCAATAGGAGCCAAATTATTATGATTGGTAATTCCGTATTTTTCTAATTCCGTAAGCAAATTTTCATTGACTAAAATGGGTGCTGTTGCTGATAACAAACTAAAAGCAATATATCCACCCATCAATACACCTGTAACAAAGAAAAGATTCCAGATTTCTTTTTTCCAGTTGTATTGAAAAAAAGGAATTTTTGCAGGAAAACAAGCGGCGCAAATATGTCTAAGCGAAGAAGAAATACCTAAGTTTTTATTGCCAATAAGTAATAGTATAGGAATCATTAAGCCAATAATTGGCCCTCCAATATACCAGGGCCAGGGTTGTTGTAACCAATCGATCATATTTTACAAGTTTAGTAAGCGAAAGATAAAACATAGTTTGGGCAACGCAAAGTCAAATATTAGTGAGAGATGAAAATTTCATTTGAGACTTTGTTTAAAATAGTTTACTATAAAACTAACTAATCGTTCTTGTCAATTAATAATAATAGTTATTTTATAAAAAGTTCATGCAGAATGATATAAATACCCATTACTAAAACAAACCAACCAAATCCTTTTTTGAGTTTTTCTCCGGGAATGGTTTCTCCAAGCTTTCTGCCAATAAAAGTTCCTGTGATAGCAATACAGGTTATGGGAATTAAAAGTGACCAATTAAATTGTTGAATAAAAAGGTCTCCGGCAAAACCTGATAAAGAATTCATTGCGATAATCAGCAATGAAGTGCCAATTGCCTGTTTCATATTCAGATGAAAAGAAAAAATTAAAACCGGAATAATGATAAACCCGCCACCTGCACCTAATAAACCGGTTAAAATACCTACTTGTATGCCACGAAAAAGTGCTTTGGTAAAATGGATGGATAGATCATCCCCTTCGTTGCTTTCCAGAATTTGTTTTTGTATCATACTAATAGAGGCTATGATCATCACCATAGCAAATAACAACATCAGTAAGAGCGATTTCGAAACATTTACTGATCCAATACTAAATACATGCTCGGATATAAGAGGTAACAACCATTTCCTTATCAATAAAACAGTAATAATGGAAGTGATTCCGAAATAAAAAGCTGCTTTAAAATGAATATTTTTTCTTCTGTAGTTTTTATATGCTCCGGCCAAGCTACTAAAACCCACAATACACAATGAATAACCGGTAGCTGCCGTTGGCTCAATGTGGAATAAATATACAAGTACAGGTATGGTTAAGATAGAACCTCCACCTCCAATGAGACCAAGTGATATTCCTATTAATAAAGCAGCCAGATAGCCTGCAATTTCCATGTATGTCTTGTTAGATTGTAAAGATGCGGATTAATCTTCCGGAAATAAAATAATAGAAGTTGAATTATAAGAATGTCTAGCCTAGGGTTACTATTTTTACAAGTTAAGTAAGCAACTATTAATTTCTGGAGGCTTGTTCATTTATTTCATCCATTAAAATGCTCATATGACTTTCATCATAAACACATGTTCCATTTTTAATGACCAGCACCTGTGGAGATTCGTGATACACATTAAATTTCTCAGCAACTTTGTTGGAAAGTTGTCGATGGCTTATTAGGTCTAAAAAATGAAAATCTATGGCAGTAGGAATCGTAGATCTTTCTAACCTGCGCAATACCATACTACTGGTACTACAACGAGTGCTATGTTTAAAGATTACTTGTGGAACTGTTGCAGATTTGTCAATTAATTGTAAAAGTTGTTCCTCGTTTGTTA
>JAYTSC010000057.1:0-1616 GCA_043745885.1 Bacteroidota bacterium
TTTTTTTTGACATATCAAATCTACTTTCTGTAATAACTTCTTATAAAAAATTATGACCAAAAGAAATGCTTCCCAAAAATCTTGTTATGAACGGCAAACCTTGATAATCATTTGGAAAAAAATTTTCTAGCAATAGTCAATGTCATATTGCGTTTGCGCACATATCTTAACAAATTCACAATTGTCGTAATTAGAGGGTTAAATTTAAAAAATGGTATTTTCTACTCTCTGGATATTACCCAAAAATAAATTTTGAAGTATCAAATAGTATTTAGACATTTGTCTAAATATACAAACGTTAGAAAAGTGAATGCGCTATTTAAAGCACTAAATGACAATACCCGTAGAGAAATTCTTAAAATACTAAGAGGAGGAGATTTAACAGCGGGAGAGATCGCTGATAAATTTACCATCTCTAAACCCAGCATTTCTCATCACCTCGATTTACTTAAACAGGCCGATTTAGTTACGTCTGTAAAAAAAGGTCAATTCATTTACTATTCATTAAACACAACCGTAATAGATGAAATGATTAAATGGTTTATTCAATTTACAAAAACAAAAAAAAAATAAACGAATGAAAAAGTCATCTCCCATAGGAATTTTGAGTATTATTCTTATACTCTCTATTCCGTTAATTTACGCGGCAAGTAGCTATTCATCTTTACCCGAAATAATACCCACTCACTTTAATTTAGAGGGTAAAGCAGATGGATTTGGAAATAAAAGTACGGTATGGTTTATTTCCTTATTCCTTTCAGCTATTTCTGCGGGCGTGTATTTATTGATTAAGAATCTTCCAAAAATAGATCCAAAAAAAACAGCCGGTCAATCTCCGGAACTTTTTCATAAAATTGCGATCCTGCTGGTAGTGTTTCTATGCGCCATGAACATCATTATTATTTATTCCACTAAAACCCGGTCATTTAATGTCACTAACCTGATTCTCCCATTGGTTGGCCTTTTATTTATGGTCTTGGGAAATTATATGCACAGTATTAAGCCAAATTATTTTGTAGGGTTTAGACTTCCCTGGACTCTAGAAAATGAAGACAATTGGCGCGAAACTCATCACTTGGTTAGTAAACTTTGGGTGGCAGGAGGATTACTGATTACCGTTGCTACTTTACTACTACCACCAATCATAGGATTTATTTTGTTCGTTACAGCAATGATTGTGATAGTAGCTGTTCCTGCTTTTTTTTCATATAAGTATTTCAAAAACCATCAACAACAAGAAAAATGATAAAATATAGTTTTACTTTAATGGGGTTTCTTATTTCAGGAATATTGGGAATGGCTCAAGACATTTCAGGAAACTGGCAAGGATTTATCCCTGTAGGTGAAAAAAATGTTCGTCTGATCTTTCATATTACAAAATCTGCTAAAGGGCTTAATGCAAATTTCGACAGTCCAGATCAGAATGCGTATGGACTAAGTTGCAATAGTATTCATTTATTAAAAGACAGTTTGTTAATTCAGATCGATTTGATTAAAGGAAGCTATAAAGGTAAATGGGATGGCAATGATGAAATAAAAGGCATCTTTGCGCAAGGTCAGGCTAGCATGGTTGTAAATTTGAAACGATTACAAGTTTCAGATTTACCAAAAGACCC
>JAYTSC010000058.1:0-5261 GCA_043745885.1 Bacteroidota bacterium
AGTACATTCTTCAATAATAATAATAATAAAGTAATAATAATTTTCTTTTCTTTCCCTTTTATGTTATAAAAACATTCATAGGCATTTTTTAAAACACCTTTTTTAATCTGTAATTTGCAAATCAACTTCTATCTACCCATACGGTTATTTGCAAAAGATATATCAACTTTGCCCAATGAAAAAAATATCAAATAATACGTGGATTAGTTTTCTGCCCTTTCTTTTTTTATATATACTTATCGTAATATTTATTCATAAAGATTTGATGGAAGGGGATGAAGGAAGATACTATATGTATGCCCAAAATCTATTGCATGGATTTTATTCACCTGCACATGAAGTGTATTTATGGAACGGGCCGGGATACCCTTTATTACTAGTACCCTTACTTTTTTTAAAATTACCCCTTATCTGGTTTACATTGTTGAATGCAGTATTTCAATATGTATCAGTTGTTCTGCTTTATAAAACACTGATATTATATGTAAAGAGTTCTAAGGCATTTTTTTTCAGTTGTTTTTGGGCATGTTATTATATTGCTTTCAAAGAAATGGGGCTTATGTATACTGAGTCGTTTACTGTTTTTCTAATAGCTGCATTTCAATACTGTTTTGTAATGGCTTTTAAAACGGAAAGTAAAAAAAAGTATATATTGTTGGCCGGCAGCTTTCTTGGCTACATTATCTTGACCAAGGTAATTTTTGCATATGTAGTTCTTGCTCTATTGTTTTTATTATTTTTATCTACTTTACTGGTGCGTAAGTTAATTTATCGGAAATCATGGATGATACTGGGTATTGCACTTCTTGTGAACCTACCCTACCTTTTTTATACATACCATATATCTGGTAAGCTGTTTTATTGGGCCAATAGTGGAGGCTCATCACTTTACTGGGCGAGTTCGCCATTTAAAGGGGAATATGGCGACTGGAATAATGATGATTTTACCACATACTGCAATATTGATCCCTTAATTCCCTGTAATGCGCCTTTAATAGCAAGAAACCATGAAGCTGATTTTAAGATTTTCAGGCAATATAAAGGAGTGACAAGAGATAGCTTGATGAAAGTTAAAGCGATTGAAAATATTAAAAACAACCCCTTAAAATATATTAAAAATTATATTGCCAATATGGGAAGGATGCTTTTTGGGCTTCCACAGTCATTCTTTTACCAACGATTTCAAAATTTGATGCGTATGCCTGTTAATGCAATCGTATTTTTCTTTATATCTTTTAGTATTGTTTTTACTATTTTGCAATTTCATAGGATAAAAAAGGAAATTCTGTGTATGTTATTGTTTGCATTTATTTATCTGGCCGGCTCTGCGGCTTTAAGTGCTGATCAACGGCAGTTTTATATTATTTTGCCCGTTATTTTATTCTGGACAGCTTTTATTGTGGATGAATTTATTATTCTCCGGTTTAGAAATAACCATCTCTGATAACAGAAATATTTCCATAATATCAAGCGATTATTTTGTTGGTATTGCCTAAATGAATTGCCTTGTTCTCTGGTTGCTGATGTTTGGCCATAATCATATTAATCATTAAACCGCTCAGAAAATAAGAGGTGTAGGTGATAAAGTTAAAAGTATCAATATAGGAGGTAAATAAGGGAATAATAAGGCCAATTTTTAGTAACACCACGAAAACAATCAATGTCTTAGCTTTGTTGGGTGCTGTTTTCAGCGATCGGATGCCTGTTATGAAAAGCTGCGAATAAATCCAGATATAAAGCGCAACCATACATACGCCTACTTGCACACCTATGATCACCAACTGATTTTCGCCTCCAATTTGACTGTCTGATTCCATTGATACCCTTCCGGAAGAACCAAGTCCCATGCCAAAAGGATGTGTGAACATTGCTTGAATTCCATTTAACCATTCTATCAGGTGTCCAATACTGGAAGCGTTTTTAAATTGAATGGTATCAATAATAAACCCCAGTAGGTCTTTATTAATAAAGAAAATAAGATATACAGAAACACCTATAACCAGATAATGAAAATAATTAACCATTCTTTTATTCCTTAACAGCCATGCGTAAGCATAGAGTAAGATAAGATAGTTTCCAAAGGAAGCCCGAGACACAGCAAAAATGATACAAGCCACGGTTGCGAGGATACTGATGATGCCGAATGAGTCTGGATAAAAATTCATTTTTTTAGTTGTACTTAATGCGAGTATGGCTGAGATACCTAACACAGCTGCGGAAGAAAGCTCTAGTGGACTGCTGAATATGCTGCCAAATCTTTTCATACCCGATGCTGTTTCAAAGGTCCATATTAATCCATAGTTGCCCGATTGTTGCGCATTAAAATAGTAATCGATAAAATTCATAAAACCTGTATGGGCATGCAAATGCTCGTACAGAATAGCTTCGATTAATACCACCACCCCGGCAATAATAATAACCACGCTAATGGCAGAAAACAATTGTTTGATATGGATAGTTGAGAAATCGCAAAACCTTCCTGTGAAATAAATAATGGGAAAAAAGGATAATGCTTTAAAAGCCAATAGTCGGTTGTAAAAACCATATATTCCAATAGGTAGTATCAGGTAAAGAACAGAAATACAGAAAAAGATAAAAATGAGTTTGTCTGTAAGATGAAAGGTTGGTTTCTTTTTAATATTTAATACCACCATTCCAAAAGCCATTAAAACAATCAGCTCTTTAAACGACTGTAAAAGAGTAATGTATTTGGTCATGCCATAAAGAAAAGATACTGATAACGCATGTATATAAATCGGAAGTCCTGCAATGATAAAGAGAAGGAGTCCGTTAATATTCCTTGCCAATAGAAGCCTGATACCGAGTAAGAAAGATACAATATATACTAAGGGAAATAAAAACATGAGAAACCGTTTTGATTTTAATAATGCCCATCTTGTAGGCATTTATTGACTTGTAAAAATATGCAAAAAAAATTTATGTGAAATTTTAGAAAACATTTGCCCTTGCTGAAATTTCCTTTTCCTTTTTTATTGCCTCTCTTACCGGGTTCCAAGCAGGATAAACCTTTTAAAAAAAATAATAAGCCATTTCTTAAGCTTGTTATACCATGTATAATTGCTGCCTAAACAGATATACGTATGCATTTTTGAGTGGCGGTATTTCTTTAACAAGCCGGTACCATAAAAAACAGTTACCGGAACCTTCAAAGCTGCAGCCAATGTACCCGTGCCAGTTGATAAGCAGTATATTTTTTTTGCAGAAACAATTACAGAGCAAAAATCAAAAAGAGAAAGGGTTTCAAGTGTATTTGTATTTTTGATACCTAAGTGTCGTTTACCTATTTTTATTATTTGAAGATCAATAATTTCATTGTTTTGTAGTAACCATTTTTCAATGGGTTTGCCATTTGATAGATCGCCAGTATAAGAAATAAAATTTGGGTCGTAAATATTTTTCTTCTGTAATTCCGGTTTTAGTGTTGGGCTATAATAAATTTCAGGTTCATGAAAACGAATGCCGTCATCAAGCCCATACATGAGCATAATCCTGTCTAAAAGGTTATCATTGTCTGAAACTTCTTCCGGAAAATGAAAAATGCCTTTTTGTTCAATAAAGCCATCAAGGTAAGGGTTGGTTTCCCAAACTAATTTTTGATAGTCGGGGTGGCGGAAAATGGAACTGGTAGAAATATATACTTTATCAAATGTGCCCGTTTCTTTGGCAATTCTGGGAAGGTGGCTGTAAAAGAGATGATCGCCCAACCCGCCTTTTTGTATTTCGAGAATCAATATTTTCATTTTGTTATTGGGTGCTGCATCTTTGATAAAAAATACATAGTCTGTACTTCGGTAACGGGCAATCAAATTTAACGGACCCTATCTATGATGTGAATGCAAAAAAAGCGAATTCTTTCTAAAAAAGTATAATTGCTCGTTTGACTTTTTATATTCGAATGTTGCTTTTTATTGTAGTAGTGACAGGGTACCTGAATATATTGGGCATAATTGTTTTTTACTACACATTGTTGATATTTTTTGAATAAACCACTAATATCAGCCCTGGTTGAAAACCTAAACCTGTTTTGGTATTTTGAAATATTCCCCGGACGGGAGAGATGATAACCGCTGAAATGAAAGAATATTAGGTCGTACACATTATTTATCATGTATCGGTTGCCAGCCATTGTGATTTCCCTTTCATGCAAATTCCAATATGCTACATTGTGCCCAAGATGCCTTAAGATATGTACATTATTGAAATACAAGGGAGCAAAGTTTATCCATAATTGATCTACAAATAATCCGTTAGCAAAATCAATTCTGCATTGATCTGTCAGTTTTAGCATCCACCAGTTTAAAAATTTTGCAGATTCTCCGCTTCGTTTCATGGCAAGAAATCCGAGGTTATAAAGTCCGGCATTCAGGAAATCAGGTTCAGAGGGAGAAAGTTTATCATAAATCGGAGAAAATATGTGGGGCGTTAGTAAAATATCATTTTCTAAAAGTTGGTTCTCAATAAGCGTTATTGGCCGGTAGAAATAAATGTCCGGATCGGAATAAATAATATAGTCAGCCTTGGGGTCTCTATTAAATAAAAAATGAAAAGCAAATGGTTTAATAGCAGTATTAAGTTCTGTGATATCATAGCGCTCTATCATTTGATCCAATTGTTCAATTCCCATATTCATAACTGGAACGATTTCATAAGGGTCAAAAAAATGATAATCTATCTTTTCAGATAGGGTATCTACCAAGAAAATAATGAACCTGTAAGAAGGATTCATTAGAATGAAACTGTCTGCCAGTGTTTTTGCCTGAGCCAAATAGTTATTCGAACAAATGGTAAATGCTGATCTCATTTAAAATAGAATATAATAAATTTAAACAGTTAAAGAGTTCATCTACTATTATTGATTCTTACTTGTTAATTTTTGGATTACTAGTATATAAAGATAGTACTTTCCCCTTCGAAAGTTTACCGGAAATCATTTTTTTAAATCCTCAGGTAAGCTTATCTGTAAAGATTTTATTTTTAATTGGCTTGATAAAATCATAAATAAAATTATTTTTAAAAATCAAAAGATGTACTGCGAGATAGGTAAATGCGCAACCCATAATTGAAATGAATAAAGTTATCATTGCAGTAAGATTTGCCTGCCTAACAAGTAATATGATAGGTATAAATGGCAAAACTGCAATAATTGACTGAAAAAGAATCTTCCAGTCGAATGAAAAGTCAAAGTGTTTTTTGATGAAGTAAAAATAAGTCAGGGTTACCACGAGTTCGGTTACTACATT
>JAYTSC010000059.1:0-2256 GCA_043745885.1 Bacteroidota bacterium
AGAAGAGGAAGAGATAATACAACAAAACATACTTTACAAAATGTACTGGAAGTACCTGAATGTGTAATCAATATGGTTGATTATGAAATGGTACAACAAACCAGTCTGGCAAGTTGCGAATTTGCGAAAGGAGTTGATGAATTTGAGAAAGCGGGTTTTACTAAAGAATTGGCCACACAAGTAAAACCTCCTATGGTAAAAGAAGCAAAAATTAAATTAGAATGTAAAGTAATTGAAGTGAAAAGTCTGGGTGAAGAAGGGAGTGCCGGACAATTGGTGATTGCCGAAGTTCTATATATGCATGTGGATGAAAGTATTTTAGGCAATGATGGAAAAATAGATCAAAGAAAATTACACCTGGTAGCACGACTGGGTGGTGATTGGTATTGCAAAGTTGATGAAAGTAATTTATTCAAAGTTGAAAAACCAAATACTGCTTTAGGTATCGGCGTAGATTCATTACCTGTAGGAATTAGAAACAGTACCATTTTAACCGGTAACCATCTGGGCTTATTAGCAAATGTTCAACACATACCTGAAATCCATCCCGGATTTACAGATGATCGAATGAAGAATATTGTGCAGTATTTTTCAATCAATCCGGTAGAAATGGAAAAAGAGCTGCATCTGTATGCCGCAGAACTATTAAACGAAGGAAAAGTGCAGGAAGCCTGGCAGGTATTAATATCCTATGAAATTAGTTAGCAGTTACTCCTAATTGTATCCTATTATAAACTCAGGTGAAAAATACTTACAAGTGGAGTAGATTATAAATCTCCATATTGTGGGCGCATAATAATATCTTCAACAACCGCCGTAGGAGATAATTGAGAAGCAGCATAGACCATTTTTGCAATGTCTTCGGCTTCCATAATACGGTTGGGATCTATTTCAAATCCATCCCAACTGGCACTCATGGTGGCTCCTGGACAAACGGCTGTTACTTTAATTCCTTTGGGTTTTAACTCTTCACGAAGATTTTTACTAAAGCCTAATAAAGCAAACTTACTAATGCTATAACTGCCCCCATTGGCATACGCATGTAAAGAGGCAATGGAACAAATATTAAAAACATGTCCTGACTTAGCCTCAATCATAAATGGTAATACGGTTCTGGTAAGATGATAAGCACCATAAAGATTTACTTCGATCATTTTTTCTAAAATATCCTCCTCTTCATTATAGATACTCCCCGGTAAAAATTGGCCGGCATTATTAATTACAATATTCGGAACCCCAGACTGCAAACTCCAAACTCCAAACTTTCTAGCCTCTTCCTTTATCGCCATATCTACCGGTAAGCCTTTTACGATACTTTGGGGGAAATTGGTTTGCAACATAGCAACCGTATCATATAATTCTTTTGCGTTTCGGCTACAGAGCAACAGGGTATGTCCGAAAACAGCAAATTGTTCAGCAATGGCTTTACCGATTCCCTTTGAAGCTCCGGTGATGATTACTTGCATAAGCTAGAAGTTAACTACACGAAGTACGAACATTTTTAGTTACAAAATCGTTGATCATACCTTGTAGTTCGTAATTTGCATGATGAAGTATCGCCATTTATTTTTCGACCTAGATCATACTTTATGGGATTTTGAAACCAATTCTAAACAAACACTTTCTGATTTATATACAACCAATGCCTTACAGGAAAGGGGCATCCCCGACTTTGACCTTTTTTTTGAACGTTATAGTCACCATAACCATCGGCTTTGGGATCGGTACACAAAAGGTTTTATCAAACAGGATGAATTACGATGGAAAAGAATGTGGCTGGCACTTCTTGACTTTAAGCTTGTTGATGAGCCCTTAGCTAAATTGATGGCAGTGCAGTTTTTGGATCAGTTGCCCCATCAAAAAGGCCTGTTTCCGTATACTCTGGAGATACTGACTTATCTGAAAGAAAAAAATTACCTCATGCATTTGGTTACCAATGGATTTGAAAATGTTCAGTACAATAAAATTAAGCATGCCAATCTTCAACCATTTTTTAAAGCAGTCATCACTTCAGAAGCCAGTAATAGTCTCAAACCACATAAAGAAATATTTGACTATGCTTTATTAAAAACCGGTGCTCAAATTGAGGAGAGTATTATGATTGGCGATAACCAGGATGCCGATATTCAGGGTGGGATCAACGCCGGAATGGATACTATTTTTGTAAACCACCTGAATGTTACCCCGCATGTATCTTCCACATATGTGGTTTATCATTTAAAGGAGTTGGAAAATATTCTTTAGGGCAATTTGTGA
>JAYTSC010000060.1:0-2796 GCA_043745885.1 Bacteroidota bacterium
GTGGTTGAAAACGAATCTGTTAACGAAAAGTCAACTGAAAAAACAGCTTGGTCAACTTTGCTAGGGTTTAACCAAACCTGGGCTTTTGTGGTTGGGAAATTTTTAACGGATGGTGTTTGGTGGTTTTACCTTTTTTGGTTGCCCGGATTTTTAAAAGACCAATATTCAATGGATGGTACTGCCATTATGTTACCCCTGGCCGTATTATACAGCATCACAATGATTGGAAGTATTGGTGGAGGATGGTTCCCTATTTATTTTATAAACAAAGGGTATAAACCTTTCGATGGTAGAATGCGAGCTATGTTAATGATTGCTTTTATCCCTCTTGTGGTATTGGCATCGCAACCTTTTGGAGGAATTAGTTTTTGGGTACCGGTATTATTAATTGGTATTGGTGCATCTGCTCACCAGGCATGGTCTGCAAATATTTTTACTACCGTTTCTGACATGTTTCCAAAAAAGGCAATCGCTTCTGTAGTAGGTATTGGCGGAATGGCGGGCGGCTTGGGCGGCGTAATCATTTCTAAAGTTGGTGGATGGATGTTCGACAGTTATAAGCAAATGGGTATTCAACAGTCTTGGGATAAAGCTTTGTCTTTAGGACAAGCTGATTTCTTACAACAAATAAAAACAGTGAAACTTGTTGACAAGTACGGCGATATCATTGACATCACCCACAAAGAAGTATTTAACTTGTCTAAAGATCTACAGGCTCAGTTACAACAAATAAACCCCGAACTGTTTTCACAATTCTTAACCTTACAAAAACAACTTGTTCAGGCATCTATGTCAACTGCCTATACGATCATGTTTACTTATTGTGCCATAGCCTATCTGATTGCATGGGGAATTATGAAATTGTTGGTACCTAAGGAAAAACTGGTAAGATTGTAATCTGGAATTATACGCAATCCAGGATTAGGGAAAGTTGTAAAAAAGTCTATTTATCCTAGAGACGGAGTAGTAATGAGTTGTTTTCGATAGCTACTTCTTTAAGATTAGATTTATCAGGGATCAGTATTTTTTTTAAATGAGCTGTTTATTAATATTTCAACAAGTCAATTAACTATATGAACCATTATCAGAAATACACAATCATTCTTTTTTGTCTATTGGTTATACCATTCTTTTTGCCGGCACAACAACATAAGGTGTTCGTAATAAATAATGAAGCAAAACAAAAAGTAACTATTACCATCGATGGTAAACCGTTTACAGAATTTGTTTATACAGATACTATGGAGAAACCCTTTCTCTATCCAATTTATGCACCCAATGGGCAAATCATAACCCGCGGATTTCCCTGGAATCCACAACCCAATGATCCGGTAGATCATCCGCACCATATTGGTTTATGGTTTAATTATGAAAATGTAAATGGCCTCGACTTCTGGAACAATTCTTTCGCCATTGCTTCTGAAAAGAAAAAACAATATGGCTGGATTCGAACAGAAAAAATAGTAGAAATAAAAAGTGGACAACAAGGTAAAATTGTTTACCTCGCCAATTGGACAGATCAACAAAAAAATATTTTGTTACAGGAAAAAACGACCTATACATTTAGTGTGGTAAATAAAAATCGGGTTATTGACAGAATTACAGAGCTTACCGCTGCACAGGATGTAACTATGCCTGATGTGAAAGATGGCATGTTGGGTATACGCGTTGCCCATGAACTAGAATTGCCGGTTAAGCAAAGCAAAAATTATACAGATGATAAAGGCAATGTAACCAAAGTTTTTTCTACCAAGGATGCTTCTGTAACCGGTAACTATCTTACTTCAGAAGGAAAAATAGGCGATTCTGCCTGGGGTACCCGTGGAAATTGGTGTATGCTATATGGGAAAAAAGGAGGAGACAGCATTAGTATAGTCATTATCGATCACCCCAAAAACCCGGGCTATCCTACTTATTGGCATGCCAGAAATTATGGTTTATTCGCTGCGAATCCACTTGGCCAAAAAGTTTTTTCTGAGGGTAAGCAAATACTAAATTATAAACTCAGCAAAGGGCAAGCTGCTACTTTTCGTTATCGAATTGTTATTGCATCCGGTAAAGAAAAAATTTCTCAGAAAGCGATAAATGAAAATGTTACTTCTTTCAGCCACTCGTATTAATATTTTGCCAATGCTATATTCGCTTATTGTCATTACAAGCACCTAATTTTAATTCTTACTTTCGTAATTTATTTAACACAACATGCAGTACAGTTTCTCCTACGAAAAAAAGAAAGTAATCCAAGCCCTTCGCTACCATTTTGTGCAAAGACCCGAGATTAGAATATTAATTGTTTTGGTGAACGTTTTTGCCATAGTCGCAGCCATTCTTTTCTACACCAAAAAAATTCGACCCGAGCCTTTTTTATTGGGTTCTTTTATCTGGCTGATTCTTATGGCCACTTTCTGGTATTTTTTACCCAACGGTATCTATAAGAAAGCAGAAACCTTTCAAGATTCATTTATTATCGATTTTCAAGATGAACAAATCAGATTAGAAAATGAAAGAGGATTTGTAAACTGGCCATGGACCAAGTTCAATCATTTTTTTGAAAGCCCACACTTCTTCCACCTTTACTTTGATGCAAAATCCTTTTTCCTAATTCCCAAAGAAAATATGGGCGAAGAATTTAAGCATGAACTGAGAGGGTTGTTCAATACTAAAATTGCAGGAAAAAAATAAATTAGTGTTATTAAATTACTAGTGTCCGAGATATATTTTAAGAAAGGGGTGAATAAATCCACCCCTTTGTATTAATCTTGTTTTACCACAAACCAGATTAATATGGACAAACTT
>JAYTSC010000061.1:0-4530 GCA_043745885.1 Bacteroidota bacterium
TATGATACAGCAGCTGTAGCCGGAAAAAACATACACACTAGTCTGGATGTTGAGTTGCAAAAATTAGGAGAAAAATTAATGACTAACAAAGTGGGCAGCATAGTAGCCATTGATCCTAGAACAGGTGGTATACTATGCATGGTTAGTGGTCCATCCTATGATCCTAATTATCTTACTGGTAACCAAAGAAAAAAACATTTCGCTGAACTTTTATTAGACCCCAGAAAACCTTTTAATAACAGAGGTATTGGTACCTATTACTCTCCGGGTTCTACTTTTAAAACCGTTGTGGGCATTGTTGGTCTCTCAGAAGGAGTGATTGATGAAAGAACAACGGTAACCTGCCCCGGTTTTTTTACCGGTTGTGGCACAGGTAAACCAAAATGCTTGGATAAAGGTACATTCCAATTTAAAGAGGCAGTAGCACACAGCGATAATAGTTATTTCTCAACTGTATTTAAAAGAACACTGGATCAACCACGCTATCATGGTGCAGATAGTGCATTAACCGTTTTCAATAGTTATGCCAAAAGCTTTGGATTGGGAAATAAATTAGGGGTTGATCTTCCGGCTGAACAAAAAGGCATACTCCCTATTTCATCCTATTATCGAAAAATATTTGGACCCAAATGGTATTCCTGCAATATCATTTCAAATGCCATTGGACAAGGCGAGGTAAATACTACCTTAGTTCAATTAGCAAATGTAATGGCCATCATTGCCAACAAAGGATGGTTTTATACACCGCATATAGTTGATTCGATTGAAGGGGGTGATGAATATGAAATGTTGGAAAAATACAAAATAAAACATTTTACCGACGAAAGAATTTCAGATACTATTTTCAATGCAGTGCAGGATGGAATGCAAGCCGTGGTTGACTATGGCACAGCAGTAAGATCAAGAATACCTGATATTGTTATGTGTGGTAAAACGGGAACCGTACAAAACTCAGCAAAGATTAATGGTAAAATGGTTCCTCAGCAAGACCATAGTTTTTTTGGTGCCTTTGCGCCGCGCGATAACCCCAAAATTGCTATTGCTGTAATCTGTGAAAATGCAGGACAAGGAGCCTGGGCAGCAGCACCCATTGCCAGTTTATTGGTTGAAAAGTACTTACGAGACTCTATCAAAGGACATGAAAGACAGAATATGCTGGAAGAATTTATTAAGAAAAATCTTATCCCGCAAAGATATCGCTTAGAAATAGCCAAAAGGGATTCATTAAAACTGATCAAAGAAAACCTACTACTGTTACAACAGAAGATGAGTAAAGAAGAAAGCGATACAACAGAAACTGAACAGAACTCAGATAATGAGCTAAACCCCATTCCGACGCCAAAGAAAAAAGCATCATTGCCGATTAAAAAAACAATATCATCAGCTGCTTTAGTAAATGATGAAAAAAGGTATAAAAAGTATTCCCGATAAATAAATGAATAAAAGCAATAATATATCGCAGGGGGTAGACTGGATAATGGTATGGCTATATGCTATCCTGGTTTCAATTGGCATCCTTTGCATTTTTATGGTGGAATACCGAATAGATTCAAATTGGTTACAATTATTTGTTAGTGGTAAAACGAATTATAGTAAGCAATTAATTTTTGCAGCATTTTGTGCTGTAGTAGCTACCTTGATATTACTAACTGATAGTAAATTATTTACTGCATTAGCTAATCTTTTATATGTATTTGGAATTTTATTGATGTTGGCTACGTTTGTATTGGGCAAAAATATTAACGGCTCTAAAAGTTGGATACCCATTGGTGGCGGATTTAACTTACAACCTGCCGAACTTTGTAAAATATTTGCTGCTTTGGCATTGGCTAAATTCTTATCCAGGCAGGAAACGGATTTTAGTACACTCAGGTCACAACTGATAGCAGGATTAATCGTGGTGTTTCCTGCAATATTATCCATCTTACAACATGAATTAGGACTTGCCCTAGTGTATTCTGCTTTTCTGGTTGCCATGTATCGTGAAGGATTACCTGCGCAGATACTGATATTCGGATCCTCTTTTGCCATATTGGTAATTGCCTCATTACTGCTCGACCCCAATGTATTGGCCATTTCTCTAACGCTTATAGCAGTTATCGTTCTTTATATTCTTAGAAAGCAAGTTAAAAAAAGCAGAAAGCTACTTATACTAATTGCGGGCATTTGGATTTTTTGCGTTGGTACACAACGACTGGTGGTCCCGTATATTTTTAATAATGTTCTCGAATGTTACCAAAGTACGCGTATCTATAGTATGATTGGAAAAGAATACGACTGCAGTCTAAATAAAAAATCAGAAAGAAAGGCTGGAGAGAAAGCAGCTCGTAAACCGGATGATTATAATGTACGTCAAAGTAAAATAGCCATTGGATCCGGTGGTTTCACCGGAAGAGGTTTTTTAAAAGGTACACAAACTCGTGGCAAATATGTACCAGCTCAACACACCGACTTTATTTTTACTTCATTAGGGGAAGCATTTGGGTTTATAGGTTGTTTTGTGTTTCTAGGAATCTATCTGTTTCTTCTCTTCCGCATTGTAAAAATTGCTGAAAGGCAAAGGAGTATTTTTAGTAGGGTATATGCCTATAGTGTAGCCAGTATTATTTTCTTTCATATTGCAGTAAACATCAGTATGACCATAGGGTTTTTTCCAATAGTCGGAATACCACTGCCCTTGATTAGTTATGGAGGTTCTTCTTTATTAACATTTACGGTACTTATTTTTATTTTAATAAGATTAGACGCAGATAGACAAATGGTATTAAGATAATACCCCCTCACCTCCTACCAATATGCAAATAATTCCACTTTCAGAAGGTTCCTTTACTATCGATAAAACGAAAGTTTTTGTTCCCATTAATACACAAACCGAAGCACTCAACAGCCGGCCAACTGGAAGTTTGCTAGTTGAGATACAGCCTTTTTTAATTATTACAGAAAGAGATATTATTTTATTAGATACCGGATTGGGCTATCATGATAATAATGGAAAATTACAATTACACAACAACCTGGAAAAGGCAGGAATTAATCCGACACAGGTTACGAAGGTTTTACTTAGTCATTTACACAAAGACCACGCAGGCGGTGTTACAATAAAAAATGAAGTAAATAATGAGCGATTTCTTAGCTTCCCCTATGCCACCTGGTACGTACAGAATAATGAATTTGCTTATGCCATGGAGCAAGGAAAACAATCATACCAGCCAGAAGATTTTCAGCTTTTAGAATCGTTCAGCAAAGTAGTTTGGTTAACTGAGGAAGAAGGTTGGATAGATGGATACATACATTACAAAGTAACTGGTGCCCATAGTAAATTTCACCAGGTTTTCTGGATTGAAGATAATGGTCAAACCGCTTTCTTTGGTGGCGATGTAGCACCACAATTACAACAAATGAAAAGTAAGTTTATTGCCAAATACGATTTCGATGGAAAAAAATGTATGGAACTAAGGCAAGAATGGTGGGAGAAAGGACAACTAGAAAACTGGACATTCTTATTCTATCATGATATTAAAACACCAATATGGAAGGGAGACGAGTTAATAGTTAATAATTAATTAGGATTAGGTAGTTCGAGCGCAAACGACGGGTAAGCAAAGCTTCTATGTCACCCTTTCAGGGTTTGGAAAATCCTGCATTATATTTAGATTATAATAATGACAGCCTTCCAGGCTTTTGATTTGTTTAGTTAGGACTTTACAATCCCGAAGGGATGATATTATTATAGCACAATAGAAATATGAGAATAAACCCTGAAAGGGTGACATAAAGAGTTTGGGCTTGTTCTACCTAATCCTAAATATCTAGCTTATAATCTTTGTTAACATTTTTAATTCGCTATAATAATCGTTTGCACAAAACTTTCTTTCTCAAGTAAAAATAATCCTGTTGGTTACTCATAGAATTGCAATTATAGGATTGGGGTATGTTGGATTGCCATTGGCGTTGGCTTTTGATGAAAAATATAGTGTCATAGGCTATGATATTGATTCAAAAAGGGTGGCTGAATTAAAAAATGGCATAGATAGTAAAGGAGATGTAAATCAAGCTATTTTAAAAAGTAGTAAAATCGAATTCTGCAATGACTCGTCTTTTATTGCTAATGCGAATATTTTTATTATTACGGTTCCCACGCCAATTACTGCTGATAAAAAACCTGAATTAAGCCATTTGCTAAATGCTTCAACTGTAGTTGGACAAGTTTTAAAAAAGGGTGATGTTGTTATTTATGAATCCACTGTATATCCCGGATGTAGGGAAGAGGAATGTATTCCTTGCTTGGAAAATGTGAGTGGGTTGAAATATAATCTGGACTTTTTTTGTGGATATTCACCTGAAAGGATAAATCCGGGGGATAGGGTTAGAACACTAACTAAGATAGTAAAAATCACTTCAGGATCAAATCCTGAAACTGCTAAAAAGGTAGATGAATTATATAAAAGCATTATTGTGGCAGGCACTTATTTGGCATCCAGTATAAAAGTAGCAGAGGCCGCAAAAGCTATCGAAAATGCGCAGCGCGAT
>JAYTSC010000062.1:0-3298 GCA_043745885.1 Bacteroidota bacterium
AGGGGGGTAAGCCCATCCCTCAGCCAGGAACTGAGGCTAAATAAATATACAAATTTCAAAATGAACAGTAAAGCCAAAAGAATTCCATCAACAAAAGACGGAAGCTGGGATTTGAATTGAAGCCCATTGCTATTCCGTCAATCCCCAATAGCAGAAAATATTTGTTGACTGCGGTAAAGTCATTTTAGTTGGTAATTAAGTCCAAGTCGTAAAAAACTGGTATACGCTTTTAAGTTATTTTGAGTTTGATAATTTGTCAACCCTAAAGAGTATCCCACCAGAAAACCAAACTTATTTATTTGTGTTCTTATCTGAATTCTTGGTCTAAAATCAATTGAAGGTTTTGTCTTGTCATTTTCTATCGTTGCATAAACTTTGTTATTTGTTGAAGCATTACCTAATTCTTTACTTTTTAAACAAAATGCCAAGTCGAACCCTACCAATAAATCAAAGATCATTTTGCCGTATGAATATCTGTTTCCAACAAATGGGTTTACTGATATAAAGGTATTTTTCAAAGTTGTTTTACCATTTGCAGGGTATTGCCAATATAAAAACCCATTTTCAGTAACTGTGTCAATATTTACTTTACTCGTTAATATTTCAAACCCAATTCCTAATCCGTAAATATTTTTATTTTTAGTAATTCTCTGTCCTTGTAATTCAAAAGCGTAGGAAAATGCGCTTTTCTTTCCATAAGAATTTGAAGTGTATTTGTCAGGTGTGGTGTAAGGGTTAAAGTTAATCCAAGAATTGGTTGTTGCCCCGTCTCCCCGAAACGAAAATATTCCACTATATGTATTAAAATTCATTTCTGTTTTTTGACCGTACGAAAATTGTACAGAAGTCATAAGTATAATGACATTAAAAATTAGTTTATTGAATCTATTATAAGTCATAAACTCTTTTTTATCAAGGCAACGAAATTGTTAGAACCGCTGCGTTATTGGGATTTTTTTTGTAGCCAACTTCATCCTGCTAATGGCAACTGAATGATAAAGGTTGTTCCTACTCCTTCTTCCGTTTCGAACCAAATATGGCCATTGGCATTTTCTACAATCCCTTTGCAAATAGCCAGACCCAATCCGGTTCCAGAAGATTTAGTTGTAAAGTTTGGTGTGAAAATATTATTTCTCATGCTTTCTGGTATCCCTCCGGATGCATCATTCATAGATAAAATCAATTGATCTTCATTTGCTTTTTGCGTGATCTTGATTTTCACTTTTGTTTCAATATCCGGATTTGCCTCTATTGCATTTTGTAAAAGATTGGTAAACAGTCTATTCATCTGTACCCGATCAGCATAGATTAGGGAATGTTCATTTTCAATGGTATAGTCAATCTGAATGCTGGGATTTGCAGAATACAGTCTTACGAGGGAAGAAAGAACTTCCTGTATGTCAAAAATTTCCAGTTTGGCATTTCCAATATTTGCAAACTGTGAAAAATCGCCTGCAATTTTTGATAGTTGATCTATTTGTTCAATCAAGGTAACCGCCATACTTTCGGAAAGTGCTTTTACATTTGGCGCATCCTTCTGAATAGCATTTTGCAGATATTGAATACTCAGTTTCATGGGTGTCAGCGGATTTTTTATTTCATGCGCTACTTGTCTAGCCATTTCCCGCCAGGCACTTTCACGCTCATTTTGGGCCAATGCCTTGGCACTGGTATCCAATTTCTTAACCATTTTATTGTATTCCTCTACAAGCAATCCAATTTCATCCTTCCGATTCCATTCTATCGTTTCATTAATCCTTCCTAGGCTCATTTCCTGCATTTTTCGACTTATTAAGCCAAAAGAAGCCGTAATTCTGCTAGTTAGAAAGAAAGCAATGGCCCCGGCAATCAAAAAGACGAAAGCATTTAGATTGATTAAAGTGGCTAGAAATCCGGAAATTTCCTGATTTAATTCGTTTTGCGTATTGAGGTAAGGAATATTTAAGTAAGCATAATTGTTCCCAATCTCATCAATTAATGGAACATAAATACTTAAGTATTGAAAAGACCCAATCTTTTCAGTTTGCAAGTATCGGATACTATGACCAATTTGAAGCGCTTGATAAGCATCGGGATGCATTTTGGTACTAACCAACTGCTTGTTATAAATATAGGGCTGGGTTGAAATGATCAGGTCACCCATTAAATTATAATAATTGATGTCTACATTATGCAGATCAGAAATTTCTGCAATTTCTTTTTCCAGGCCTGATTTTATTCCAAGGTTATCCGGAACATCATCAAAAGCTTGTAGAGAAGTAATTTTACGGTTTACTTCATTAGCCATAACCTGGATAGATTTTGATAATCGGTCTTCATTATTTTGGTTAAACCGAAAAATGTAAAAAGAAATGGTCGCAATGCCGATCACAATAAAAGAGAAAACACTTAAAAAAATTATGGTTGCCTGTATTTGTGATCGGATATTGAGTCGAAAACTTATCTTAATATCCCGCCATTTAAATCGGGCCTTCAGCAGGTGGTTACCAATTTGAATAAAAAAAATGATTAAGAGAAAGGAACAGAACATATAAGCAAAGAGGGTGACGCCTTCAATAAGTGAACTATCTTTTTTAACAACCACAACCTGTTTATTATTTCCTCCATCATACCAAAGCTCATCATATACACCTTTCTTTATTTGTGTAAACTGAAAAATTGCATTTGGTTTTGGGGTGATTATTGAAGGAAAACCATAATTATTAAAATGATTGATCATTTTCCCTCTTGCATATACAGCATACGCATAATTGCTGTTCAGGTCTGAAGCAATATCCTGAGTCTGTGTAAACAATTCAGGGTATAGCGCCTCACTTTTGTACCTTTTGGATTTGATGAAAATATAGAGATAACCCAATATGTACTGGTCTTGGCGAATTATTTTTTGGTATAGATAACTAAACCCATCAATGCTCTCATATCTGAATAAATTGGGAATAACCGTTGGTTTGGATTTATTGAGCACAATGGATTGTAAAGAAGCAAAGCCCAGAGAGTCCTCATTATAGAGTGGTTTAAAAAGAGAATCGTAGGTATAAATCTGGGTGTCATATTTATTCAGGTACCCGGAAAAATTCTGGTTAATTAAACTGTCTTTTATAAACTTATTGGAATATTCATTTAGTGAGAGTCTATTGAAATTGGCAACTAAAGTCTGGTCATCGAAATTGGTAGCGGCAATATTTAACAGGTTTTCACCGGAAGGATCTGTTTGGATGATTAATTTTTCAGCGATTCTTTTTCGTTGTTCAAATTCCACTGCCCCATTTTGCTGTATGACTATTGTAGCGATTGAGAG
>JAYTSC010000063.1:0-2314 GCA_043745885.1 Bacteroidota bacterium
AAAAGTATTACTATGTTCAATTTGGGTTGCCAAAAACAATAAGCCGGCACCCACTAAGTGTAAAACACCCATTATTCGCTGGGCAGCAAAATATCGATCAGCGATTAACCCAACAAAAAAAGGAGAAATCATAGTAGCAATTGCCAATGCACTATAAGTGGCTCCGATTTCAATTCCGGTTGCTTTTAAATGTTCTACCATATAGGTCCCCATAGTTACGTACCAGGCGCCCCAAATGAAATACTCTAAAAACATCATAGATGCGAGTAATGAACCGGTTTTTGCTTTCATAAGTATATTGCGTTTTGGTTTTCTTTCGTTAGATTTAGCTTTGAATTAGTTAAAGGTTGAAAATAGGAATAATTTGCTATTTATAAATGTAATTGTCAAATATTAATCAGTCAAGCAATATTTCATTAAGAATTGATAGAGCTTGCTAAAAAAAATCTTTTTATGCATAAGTGGTTACTTCCCATTTTCTTAGTTTTTTTCGAAATACAAGCCGTTTCTGCTCAAACGCCGGATAGTACCTATGCTGAAAAGCTCGGCTTCCCAAAGGGTTCAAGGGTGCTGATTTTACATGTAGATGATGTAGGTATGTCCTTCGATTCAAATGAAGGTGCCATTAACGCTATAACAAAAGGGGTAGCAACCTCCCTGAGTGTTATGATGCCCTGTTCATGGGTACCTGCATTTGTTCATTACCTGAAAGACCATCCCGAATTGGATGCCGGATTGCATTTAACCCTTACCTCTGAATGGAAAGGGTACCGTTGGGGTTCTATCTCCGGAAAATCAGTAACTCCCGGACTAACAGATAAAGAGGGTGCCTTGTGGCCTAGTGTAGCGGAAGTGGTTCAGCATGCATCAGCTGATGAAGTCGAAAAGGAAATCAAAGCCCAATTAGACCGGGCTCGTGCAATGGGGTTTGAGCCTACGCATTTTGATACGCATATGGGTACTTTATTGGCGACTCCACTTTTTATAGAAAAATATGTTAAGCTGGGTATTGAAAACAAAATACCGGTCATGTTACCCGCCGGACATGTAACACTGATAAGAAAACAACAAAATTCGCCGGAATCACAAGTGGCTCAATTAAGAGCAATAGGCAAAATGCTTTGGAATGCCGGCTTACCTGTTTTAGATGATTTGCACAATGATAGTTATGGTTGGAAGATTGACAAAGAATTTGCCTCAGATGATAAAAAACTACAAGCGTATAAAACGCAAAAATATATAGAAGGATTGCAATCGCTGAAACCGGGACTGACGATGATGATCATGCATTGTAGCGCAACTACGGAAGTGTTTCCTTATATTTCAGATTCTGGCCCTGTTCGCCGTGGTGATATGTTGGCCATGATGGATCCGGCCTTAAAAAAAGCAATACAGAAAGAAGGAATTGTGTTAACTACTTGGAGAGAAGTAATGGAGAGGAGGAAGAAAGTAAGAAGTAGTGAGTAATAAGTAATAAGTAATAAGTAATAAGTGGTAAGTGGTAGCTAAGAGTGCTAAGTGAGGATTATCGTCATAAATACCTTTTGTCTATTATTATCGAGTTTTAGTGTATGATTATATTTAATCTGCAATTCCGCGCTTGAACTTATGGGCAGTTGAGGTAAAACTTAGTAAGGGTTGTTTGCAATAAATGAAGGGTATTATTGAATCCTTCTTTTGTATTAAAAAGTAAATTGTTCAAAGCATTTAATAATAATTTTAAAATGTGTATTATGAGAAAATTTCTAGAAGCGGCCTCTTTAACTATTGTCGCATTCATTATAGTTTCTTTTGTTGTGATTAAAAAATCACAAAAAGTTTTGGTGTTTTCAAAAACAAAGGGATTTCACCATGCATCCATTCCGGCTGGTATTGCAGCTATTCAGAAATTAGGAGTAGAAAATAATTTCGAAGTAGATACAACTACCGATGCATCACTTTTTACAAAAAAGAATCTTAAAAAATATGCTGCTGTTATCTTTATGAGTACTACCGGCGATGTATTAAATGATGAACAGCAAACTGTGTTTGAGAAATATATTCACTCCGGCAAAGGGTTTGTTGGTATCCATGCAGCTACTGATACCGAATATGGTTGGCCCTGGTATAATCAATTAGTCGGCGCCTATTTTAAAAGTCATCCAAAACAACAAGAAGCCATGTTAACCATTGTTGATGGCAATGACATTTCTACCAAACATTTGCCTGCTAAATGGAAACGATTTGATGAATGGTACAATTTCAAGAATCTACAAAATGGCTTACATGTACTTATTACCATTGATGAAAAATCATATACCGGAGGTGAAAATGG
>JAYTSC010000064.1:0-2693 GCA_043745885.1 Bacteroidota bacterium
GCACGTTTCAACATCATATCAACCGTTAATAACCTGTTGATCTCATTTGTTCCTTCATAGATGCGATTAATACGGCTATCACGGTAAGCTTTTGAAATAACATATTCATCGCTATATCCATTTCCACCATGTATTTGAACGCCTTCATCTACCACATAATCCAATACCTCACTACCATATACTTTCAACATAGAACATTCAATAGCGAATTCTTCTGCGGCACCTAAAAGTGCTTCTGCAAAAGGTTTACCGGCGGCCAAAAGTTCATGTTCTTTATTATCAATCCATTTGGCGGTACGATATAGTGCACTCTCACAAACCCAGATACGGATGGCCATTTCGGCCATTTTATGGCGGATGGCGCCAAACTTAGCAATGGGCAATTTAAACTGTTCCCTTGTTTTGGCGTATTGAATAGAAGTAGTTGCCGCTGCTTTGGAACCACCTTGTGCAGCAGCACACAATTTGAGCCTACCAATATTCAAAATATTAAAGGCAATTAAATGTCCCTTCCCAATTTCGCCTAATACATTTTCAACAGGTACTTTACAATCCTGGAAATATAACTGTACAGTAGATGATCCTTTGATACCCATTTTATGTTCTTCAGGTCCCTGTGTAAATCCTTCGTATCCTCTTTCAACAACAAAGCCGGTAAACTTATCGCCATCAATTTTGGCAAATACTGTGTACACATCTGCAAAACCACCATTGGTGATCCAGCATTTCTGGCCATTCAGTAGATAATTTTTTCCATCAGCACTCAATATAGCAGTGGTTTTCGCTCCTAAGGCATCACTTCCGCTGTTGGGTTCTGTTAGGCCATAAGCACCTTTCCATTCACCGGAAGCTAATTTGGGAATATATTTTTGTTTTAGTTCCTCGGTTCCAAAATACAAAATGGGTAAGGATCCAATACCGGTATGTGCGGCAACTGCAACTGAAAAAGAGAATCCGCCACCCAGCCCTTCATTCACAATAGTAGAAGTGATAAAATCTTTTCCCAAACCACCATATTGTTCCGGAAAAGAGGTAGACAATAAACCCTGCTCGCCCGCTTTTTCAAGTAAAGAAGGCATCAGGCCGGGTTCCATTTTATCTATTCTATCCAGGTTAGGAAGTATATCAGAATTTAGAAACTGGGCACACATATCCATGACCATTTTCTGTTCTTCATTAAAATCCTCAGGAATAAAAGTTTCGAAAGGATTACTTTCTTTAATTAACCATTCGCCTCCCAAAAGTGCTTTGGTTTGTTTTGTTGCTTCCATGGTATGAAATGTTTATAGGTTTATTTGAAATTTTCTAATTAAGCTTATACTTACAACATTGGGCAATTGACTAACGCACACTTCAGGTCAAATTATCATACACTTTCTGAAACACATGTTTTACGGTTTCAATATCTTCTTTATTCACCCCAATTAATGCTTCATTCATTGTTTGATTGGCCAGGTCAATGGTCATGTTCTGTATTTCTTTTGCCGTTTCAGTTAAACAAACCAGGTTAATCCGCCTATCTGTTTTTGAAGAAACCCGGTTCACTAAATTTTGTTTTTCCAGGTTATCAATTAAGCGTGTGATACTGGGTTTATCACGAAAAGTTCGGTTGCACAATTCTTGCTGACTCAAACAGTCTTCTTTCCACAGATGGTACAATACGCTCCATTGTTCGATGGTAATTTCCAATCCTGCTTGTCTAAAATTCTTTTGTAATCTTCTGGCCACAGCAGTAGAAGCCATACCATTTATGACACTGTACAACTCTCCTCTTCTAAATTGGTTGTTTGACATATAGTTAGTTATGCAACTAATTTCAAAATAAGTTCGTTTCTTTGACACCACCAAGAATAAACCCTTAAAATTTTAGAATTGTCGGTAGAATCGCATTATTTGTCATTTAAGAGCTCAATTATCCACTATACCCGTTCCGGAAAAGGTATAGATTGGTTATTTTGTTTTCATGGGTATGGAGAGGATGCTGCTTCTTTTTCAATTTTTCATCCATTACTTGGAGACAGATATACTTTGATTGCCATCGACTTCCCTTTTCATGGCAAAACAGATTGGCAAGAGGGGCTTTTAATGGAACCTGACGATTTGATCGATATCATCAACCAAATTAAACCTGCCAGCAAGCCTATCAGTCTTTTCGGCTATAGTATGGGTGGAAGGGTGGCTTTTCAATTGCTTCAGCAGATTCCTGATCAGATTACACAACTTTTATTGGTGGCTCCGGATGGGTTACACAAAAATAAATGGCAATGGCTTTCTACTAGAACCTTTATTGGCAAACGTCTATTTGCTTATGCGATAAAAAATCCGGGATGGTTACTAACCCTAGCGGATTTGGCAGGGAAAATGGGGTTGTATGATAAGCGTTTACTAAAATTTATTCATTATTATCTAGATGAAGTAGTACAAAGAGAGATATTATTTCGTAGGTGGACAACCATGCGAAAATTCAGGCCTGTCAAGGATTTGTTGAAGAAAAATATACAAGCCTATCATATTTCGGTAAATCTTTTATTTGGGAAATATGATAAAGTTATTCTTGCCAAACATGGAAGAGCGTTCAGTAATCATTCAGAAGAATATATAAACGTAGTTGAACTGGATGCAGGGCACCAGTTGATGAAAGAAAAATATGCCCCAATTATGGCTTCTTTATTGCTTGGTAAAGTTCTATAGTA
>JAYTSC010000065.1:0-1590 GCA_043745885.1 Bacteroidota bacterium
TTAGGAAAAAATACGGCACGATAAAAACAGGAGTAAAAAGTACGCACCTGATCAACCGTTCCGCCTCCGATGTCTATCCTACCTAAAGTTTTATTCCAGGTACTTTTTGCTTTTTGTTTAGTAACTTCAAAATCGTCATTCGCCAGTTCTCTTTGTAAATTAATTTCTGCTTGTTCTATACTAATAAAAGAAGAAGCTACTTTGAGATGAATTTTTTCACCCCGAACGGTAGAGAAACCGATAATGGCTCCTGCATGAAAAGCCATCATTTCTAATGAGTCTTTTACAAGGGTACTATCATGCCAAGTATAATTTATATCAAAAGATTTATCAATATAAATCACAAAATAATTTTTAAACTCTTTAATGGCACTACGAGTAGATTTTGTTGAGTAGCCAATAATTTTATGTTCTTTCGGTAATATTTTAATATAAGATCCATTAGAAAATCCATCTATCACAATAAATGAACTATCGGCTTTTGGAAAAGTAAAACGAAACTGTGCCGCTCTTTCTGTAGGGGTAATTTCAGTAGTTATATCTGCATCCGCCAAGTAAACACTATAATAATAAGGCTTAGCAGTTTCGGCTTTATGTGAAAACCAACTGGAACGAGTATTTTCTGTAAACTTTAATTTTCCTGTTACGGGCATGATAGAAAACTGTCCATAATCATTCATCCAAGGTGAGGGTTGGTGGGTTTGTTTAAAGCCACGTATTTTATACGCAACCCCCTTGGGATCGGAGGGAGAAGCTTCCGGAGAATAGGTATATTGCCAGCCATTACCCATAACGCCTGTTTGTGGTGTCCACATATTCATGCCCCAGGGAAGAGCAATAGCGGGATAAGTATTGCCATTAGAAAAATCCCTTCTGGAATCTGTACCCATTAATGGGTTTACCCAATCAGTCGGTTCCGGTACTTTTGAAACCATTTGAGCCATAGAGATAGATATATATCCGCAGGTTACACATAAAAACAAGACTCGTTTCATAGGCGGTAGTATGATAGTTTAACTCATTTACTATTTGAAAGTACAGTAGTTTCTTTGAATTTGTGAACTACTTAGCTACTAAAATTTACCTAAAGTTTTATTTACAAATACATTCCTTTCCCTCTCAAGTAAGCGTTTACTTAGTGTGTATCTGAAATAAAGTAAAGAAAGGTTCAACTGCAACTTCTGTTATATAGAATAATTTAATAAATTTGATTTCCCGGTTATATGGGCTATATATTCGTGTAATCATTCTCAATACGCTATTTTTATCATAGCAATCAGCCCCATCATAAGATACAATCTAAAACTATGGAAGTCCATCATCACCCACAAGTTGAAAAAAAAATATAAAGGAATATTTACTCGAAGGATTAATGATATTCCTTGCTGTAACCTTGGGATTTATTGCAGAAAATATTCGAGAACATTTTATAGACAAAGAAAAAGAAACACAAAATATAAAAAGTATCTTAAAAAGTATTGCCAGTGAAACAGTTAATTTAAGAAGTATTGCAAGTACCAACCTGCTTACTTTGGAACATTTAGACAAACTTATCCGTTTTAAAGATTCAAACCTTAACAATAACAGTAC
>JAYTSC010000066.1:0-1653 GCA_043745885.1 Bacteroidota bacterium
GTAAATAACCGACTATATTTATTAAACGATTGCTGTTGTAATAATTTGCTGACCAGCGGATAACTTTTTTCTACAAATTTCCAAAATTGTTCGAATGGCACCGTATCAATAGGAATACCGTTGCCATAATCCACCGTTTTTATTTTGATGGCCGTTTGCATATGCACAATACATGAATCGGGTAAGGCCGGTATTTCCATGGATTCCATTTTGGGAATGGGTTTACTAAAAAGCATGGTTTTTATCAATACAACGATTATCAGTATGGCAACAATTGCCAATATTCCGAGAAGTGTTTTTTTAATCATAGGCGCGCTTGAAAAATTTAAAAAGAAACTGAGTTAATCATTCAAAAAGAATTACCAATTTAATTCGTTCTGGGAACATTGGTTATACTTCCAAAAAATAAGGCATTTAAAAATAATTTATTGGTCCCGTACCAAGTACCACGAAAATTAGGATTATCTGTAAACATAATCAATCTACCTTCTCCTTCTTGTGCCACAATAATGGCTGCCGAGTTTTTAATTTTTTTAGCAGATAGTGGGTGCAGGTATCCGCCAATCAATGGGTTGTCGGTATATTGCGCAACTGTACTATACGAATTTGTGCTAGGTGAAAGATAGGTTTGTCCATTTCTATAGACAGAAATTTTTCTGTCACTAAAACCAAATCCAATAGGGTGGGTGGTGTCCAGATCAACCGAGAAAATGGAGCCTCCCAAACTTTTAGATCCTTCATTATCCGAAGCAATATCAAAATTTAACCTTGCAGTGGTGGCTGTTTTTAAGGTATCTGTTATGGGGATGATTTTCTCTTTCGTCATTCCTTGGTGGATAGCCCATTCAGTGCCTGATTTTAATGTAATTAAGGTTCCGCCATTTTGTACCCATGTTTTTATTTTGTCACCGGTTGGTTTATCGATGAGGGTATAATTACCTGAAACGATGATTAAAACATTGTATCGATCTAGTTTTGTTCTGCTCAAGGTTAACAGATCTATTTTTGTAATAGGCATTTGTAAACGTTCATCCAATAAATGCCAAATTTCACCTGCTTCTGATGCAGCAACTCCGGTACCTATTAACATGGCCGCTTTTACTGTTGGAATCGTTCTAATTAAATTACTACCCAAATCAACGCCTTCGATACTATACCCTGAAAACAAAGAATGGATGGTGACAGAAGTTGATTGACTCACTTTTTCTACTAAATGATATATGGAGTCGGCAGAAATTAGCTGGCTATTTACCGGTAAGTTAATGCTGCCATAACCAAATCGTTTAGGTTTTCCATCTACCTCAATGGTAAAGGGTTTGAAAGCAGTTTGCACAAAAGCCCCACCATTTTGTAGTTCATAAATAGCTTTATGTGCATTGTAATCCGTTAGTTCAAAAACATACGCATAATTACTTCTTTTTATCAATGGTACTGTTCTTGCTGGGAGGCTGTTAATTCTGATTCCTTTGGTAAATGCATTTTTAATTTCTGCATAAGGTAAACCATACGCATGTATCAAGCTCCAAGTGGATGCATCATAGAAAGTACTATCAGCATAAGGTATCGCTTTTTCAAAAACAGATTTGAGCATAATGTAATTAGACTGCTCAACAGGTACCATATAGGTTTTTCCGCTCTCAAAACTTTTACCAT